>NZ_JBJQJA010000029.1:0-26347 GCF_046487665.1 Escherichia sp. WS1152
TTGTCTGATAAATTGTTAAAGAGCAGTTGCGACGCGCTTTAGCGCACTGTCGCGAGGTGGCGTATATTACGCTTTCCTCTTTCAGAGTCAACCCTGAATTTCAGGATTTTTTCTCTTCGTTGTTACGACCATCTTGTGAAGTGTTTCACGTTGTCGTCTCAACGGAGGCGCATTATAGGGATCCCAATTTTTTGCACAAGTATTTTTTTGATCTTTTTTTCTGTTTGTTGTTTTTTCACCCTTTTTGCTGCAATCGCACACAAAACGGTGCTTTTTTGCATACTAAAAGACTTGCACAAGGCCAATAATGCCCCCAAAGTCATTAGTAAATCATTTATTGCTGAGGTAAGTATGTCTGATGTTTTACGCCCATACCGCGATCTTTTTCCACAAATCGGTCAGCGCGTAATGATCGACGATAGCAGTGTCGTGATTGGTGACGTTCGTCTGGCTGATGATGTGGGGATCTGGCCGCTCGTTGTGATTCGTGGAGATGTACATTATGTACAGATCGGAGCACGCACCAATATCCAGGATGGCAGTATGTTGCATGTCACTCATAAATCCTCGTACAACCCAGATGGCAACCCATTAACCATTGGCGAAGATGTCACTGTTGGTCACAAGGTGATGCTCCACGGCTGCACCATTGGCAATCGAGTTTTGGTTGGGATGGGCTCAATTTTACTTGATGGCGCAATAGTAGAAGATGATGTGATGATTGGTGCGGGTAGTCTGGTCCCACAAAATAAACGGCTGGAGAGCGGATATCTGTATCTCGGTAGCCCCGTCAAACAGATCCGCCCGTTAAGTGATGAAGAGAAGGCTGGGTTACGCTATTCCGCGAATAATTACGTGAAATGGAAGGACGAATATCTGGATCAGGGTAACCAGACCCAGCCTTGATCATCTTCACTTTGTTCCTGAATTAAGTTTTCCGCTTCTTCTTCCAGATCCCAGCGATGCTGACGAAAACTCGCTAACCACTGTTCTGGCGTATCTCCAGTAAAACGATACGCCAGACTCTCGCCAGAGATCGCACATGTCAGTTGCATGCCATTCACGAGAGCGGGAAAACATACACATTTTTTATTCTCGTCCCACTCTTCTCTGTCCGGAAACTGGATGGCCTGATTCACGCGGACAATTCCTCCTGCAATTGCTTTATAACTGGTTCTACGTCAGGCAGAACACCGTGCCAGAGAAGAAAGGCATGAGCCGCCTGTGCCACCAGCATTCCTAAACCATCAGCATTACGCTTTGAGCCTCGCTGCTCACACCATGCCAGAAAAGGAGTTTTTCCTTTCTGATAGAACATGTCATAGCAATAAATGCCTGGATGAATGAGCGATGACGGGATCGCCGGAATATCACCACTGATGCCACTGGATGTTGCATTAATAATGAGATCAAACTCATGACCTTCCAGTTCGTCCATACCCAACGCCTGAATACTGCCAGTGTGCGCAAACAATTTAGCCAACTCTTCCGCGCGGGATACCGTCCGATTAGTGATTGTCACCGCACAGTCCAGGGAAAGAAGTGGCAGTAGTACGCCGCGAGATGCTCCACCAGCGCCGATGAGCAGAATACGTAAACCAGGACGGATAAAAGACAGACGTTCCAGATCGCTTAACAAACCTATACCATCGGTATTGTCACCCAGCAGGCGTCCATCTTCTAACCGCTTGAGGGTATTAACAGCACCAGCCAACGCTGCCCGTTCAGTAAGCTCATCCGCTCTGGCAAAAGCCTCTTCTTTAAAAGGCACCGTCACATTCGCACCTTTACCACCAGCACGAAAGAAAGCGTTCAGTGTGTTGATGAAATCATTGATGGGTGCCAACACGCGCCCATAGGGATGTTCAATATTCAGTTGCTGAGCAAATTGCTGATGAATGAATGGCGATTTGCTGTGGGCTATCGGATTACCAAAAACAGCATAGGTTTCCATTATGTTACCCCTGTCGAAACAGTTCACCCGTCAGGGCATCGCGGATTTCTGAAGGATTTAAACGCCCCCCCGTTTCACCAGGCACAACCGGGAACGCCGCGCCAAATTGTGCGCGAACTTCGTCTACTGTTCGACAAGGTGGCAATCCACTCAAGTTGGCACTGGTAGAAACCAGCGGTTTACCATAAGCCTGGCACAAAGCAACCACCAACGGATGGTCGGTGACTCGTACAGCAAGCGAATCAAAGCGGCCCGTCAACCAGCGCGGTGTTGTCGCAGGCGCGGGAAAGACAAAGGTGACAGGACCTGGCCAGCGGGAAAAAATGGTTTCACGCTGCGCATCAGTCAGCATGGTGTCATCAATATAGGGTTTAAGCTGCTCGTAATTTGCCGCGATTAAAATCAGCCCCTTATCAACCGGACGCTGTTTTAACTCCAACAGTCTCATCACTGCTGTTTCGCTATCAGGATCGCACCCAACACCGAAAACGGCTTCCGTTGGATAGGCGATGACACGTTCTTCATTGAGGACATCTATCGCAGCTGCGATAGCGTCTCCTTGCAGGTTATTATTCACGTTATTATTCCGCCGAAACCGGCTTTCCACATTGTTTACTGGCACAAAAGTGTTTTACACCCTGCGCGGTTTTCTTTTCGATGAGTAGTGGATAATGACACTCAGGGCATTCTCCAGCTATGGGTTTGAAGTTAATGGCAAATTGACACTCCGGGTAGCGATCACAGGAGTGAAATGTTTTGCCATAACGGGAGCGGCGCTGGACCAGATGGCCCGTCCGGCATTGGGGGCATGTAATTGCTGTTTCGTCCGGTTTATCGATAAGTTCGGTATGTTCGCATTCAGGGTAGTTACTGCAACCAATAAACATACCAAAGCGTCCCTGGCGTAATACCAGATTTGCGCCACATGCAGGGCAAACCTGCCCCTCCAGAACTTTGACAATATGTCCATCCGCTGAAGATTTCAGAGGACGGACGTAGTCACACGCCGGATACTGTGAGCATCCAAGAAACGGACCGTGTTTCCCGGATCGAATAACCAGTTCAGCCCCGCACTTTGGGCAGGACTCATTATTACGCACCGTGAACAGTGCTGATTTCGCCATAACAACTTATGCTGAATTAAAGAAATGATTAATGCAGCATACCTTCATTCACTTCAAAGAGTAATTCTTCCATTTGCTGGTACGCATTTTCGCAGCCCGGAATATTGAACAACACCATCAGGATTACCCATTTCAGGTCTTCCAGGTCGAACTCTGCGGTATCCAGCGCGAGCACTCGCTCTATCACCATTTCACGGGTTTCAAGGTTAAGCACCTGAATTTGCTCAAGGAAAAGCAGAAAACCACGACAGCTGGCATCCAGTCTTTCACACTCCTCAGGGGTATAAATACGCATGGAGAGTGGATCAGAGGCCAGTTGCATCGGTTCTGCCAGTCCTTCCTGATAATCCGCAAGCTTTTCCAGCCAAAGCAGGGCATTGTAGATATCTTCTCGATCAAATCCTGCGTCGGTAAGATCCTGTTCAAGTTTGTCTTGATCCACACGCAACTCAGCTTCTGTGTGAATATAGGTTTCAAACAAATACATTAGTACGTCGAACATGGCATGCCCTCCTCAATCGGACATAGCCGCCGGGTACAGCTGCGATCCATCCTGCTAACTCCAGTTCGAGTAGTTGAGTAACTACCTCTGGCACAGGTTGGCCGGCACGTTCAGCGACGACGTCAACAGGTGTTACCTCATCTCCTACGTTAGCCAGGAGCTCAGGAAATGGCAATGCCACGTCTTGCTGATCTGGTGAATAAAATGAATTTTCAGGGGCGTCTGGCAACCAGTGCAATCCAAATTGCAAGTTTTCCAGAATTTCTTCCGGTTCCGTCACAAGAATCGCACCTTGTTTTATTAACCAGTGAGGCCCTTCGCTTCCCGGATTCCCTATTGGACCTGGCAAGGCAAAAACTTCACGCCCCTGCTCAAGCGCACAACGTGCTGTCACCAGCGAACCACTGCGCAAAGCCGCTTCCACCACCAGTACACCTTTACTTAGACCACTGATAATGCGATTTCTTCGTGGGAAATTGTAAGCAAGGGGTGGAACATCGAGGGGAAATTCCGAGACGAGAGCTCCGCCATGTTCAAGCAGACTGGCAGCCAGTCGGGCATGGCGGCGGGGATGAATGGTATTAAGTCCATTCCCCAATACAGCAATGCTGACGCCATTTACCTGTAAGGCAGCTTTATGCGCCACACCATCGATTCCACGCGCCAGTCCACTCGTAATTGTCACTCCACGCGTCGCCAGAGTTTCGCAAAATAACCGTCCCCATCGCTCGCCATACCATGAATGCGCCCGACTCCCCACTACGGCAAGCTGAAATGAATGCAGCGCGTGCAGTTCTCCTTCAACAAACAGTGCGCCGGGGTAATCTGTCGTCACCAGAAGTTGAGGAGGATAAAATTCGCTGTCCGCAGGGATTAAATGATGGTTGGGTTGCTCCAACCAACAAAGTGAGCTTTCGATACTCTTTCGCGGAAATGAAAGAAAGCGTTGTGCCTGCCGCAATGTAAGCCCTGTTTGCTGCAATCCAACCGCATCAATTTGCGACTGTTTTGCCAGCCAGTGAGCTATACGGACCATATCATCGCCGTACAAGCTGCTGATACTCATTAAACGCAGCCAAATTTCTGTATCGACCATCCTTATCTCCCTGCCATAAGCAGCCTTAGCAATCTTTGCGATTGGTCAGTGATGCTGTCAATCAGAGGGGGATTTGTCTAGAATAGAAGAAATAATCTTTCTAACTCCTGAACACATCTCTGGAGATTTATGTCAGTTTTGCAAGTGTTACATATTCCGGACGAGCGGCTTCGCAAAGTTGCTAAACCGGTAGAAGAAGTGAATGCAGAAATTCAGCGTATCGTCGATGATATGTTCGAGACGATGTACGCAGAAGAAGGTATTGGCCTGGCGGCAACCCAGGTTGATATCCATCAACGTATCATTGTTATTGATGTTTCGGAAAACCGTGACGAACGGCTGGTGTTAATCAATCCGGAGCTTTTAGAAAAAAGCGGCGAAACAGGCATTGAAGAAGGTTGCCTGTCGATCCCTGAACAACGTGCTTTAGTGCCACGCGCAGAGAAAGTTAAAATTCGCGCCCTGGACCGCGACGGTAAACCATTTGAACTGGAGGCAGATGGTCTGTTAGCCATCTGTATTCAGCATGAGATGGATCACCTGGTCGGCAAACTGTTTATGGATTATCTGTCACCGCTGAAACAACAACGTATTCGTCAGAAAGTTGAAAAACTGGATCGTCTGAAAGCCCGGGCTTAAGGATAAGAACTAACGTGTCAGAATCACTACGTATTATTTTTGCGGGTACACCTGACTTTGCAGCGCGTCATCTCGACGCGCTGTTGTCTTCTGGTCATAACGTCGTTGGCGTGTTCACCCAGCCAGACCGACCGGCAGGACGCGGTAAAAAACTGATGCCCAGCCCGATTAAAGTTCTGGCTGAGGAAAAAGGTCTGCCCGTTTTTCAACCTGTTTCCCTGCGTCCACAAGAAAACCAGCAACTGGTCGCCGATCTGCAGGCTGATGTTATGGTCGTCGTCGCCTATGGTTTAATTCTGCCTAAAGCTGTGCTGGAGATGCCGCGTCTTGGCTGTATCAACGTTCATGGTTCACTGCTGCCACGCTGGCGCGGTGCTGCACCAATCCAACGCTCACTATGGGCGGGTGATGCAGAAACTGGTGTGACCATTATGCAAATGGATGTTGGTTTAGACACCGGTGACATGCTCTATAAGCTCTCCTGCCCGATTACTGCAGAAGATACCAGTGGTACGCTGTACGACAAGCTGGCAGAGCTTGGCCCACAAGGGCTTATCACCACGTTGAAACAACTGGCAGACGGCACGGCGAAACCAGAAGTTCAGGACGAAACTCTTGTCACTTACGCCGAAAAGTTGAGTAAAGAAGAAGCGCGTATTGACTGGTCACTTTCGGCAGCACAGCTTGAACGCTGCATTCGCGCTTTCAATCCATGGCCAATGAGCTGGCTGGAAATTGAAGGACAGCCGGTTAAAGTCTGGAAAGCATCGGTCATTGATACGGCAACCAACGCTGCACCAGGAACGATCCTTGAAGCCAACAAACAAGGCATTCAGGTTGCGACTGGTGATGGCATCCTGAACCTGCTCTCGTTACAACCTGCGGGTAAGAAAGCGATGAGCGCGCAAGACCTCCTGAACTCTCGTCGGGAATGGTTTGTTCCGGGCAACCGTCTGGTCTGATAGTCCACTCTTCTAAGCCCGGTCTTGCCGGGCGTTTTTATACTTATGAAAAAACAACGTAATTTACGTAGCATGGCGGCCCAGGCCGTTGAACAAGTCGTCGAGCAAGGGCAATCATTAAGCAACATTCTGCCACCGCTCCAGCAAAAAGTTTCCGATAAAGACAAAGCACTTCTTCAAGAGTTGTGCTTTGGCGTACTGCGTACGCTTTCGCAGTTAGACTGGCTGATTAATAAGTTAATGGCCCGTCCGATGACCGGCAAACAGCGGACCGTGCATTACCTGATTATGGTTGGTTTGTATCAACTGCTTTATACCCGCATTCCACCTCATGCTGCGCTGGCTGAAACGGTTGAAGGCGCTATCGCAATTAAGCGTCCGCAACTTAAAGGGTTGATAAACGGTGTATTACGCCAGTTCCAGCGTCAGCAAGAAGAGTTATTAGCCGAGTTTAATGCCAGTGATGCACGTTATCTGCATCCTTCCTGGTTGCTGAAGCGTCTGCAAAAAGCGTATCCAGAGCAGTGGCAATCCATCGTCGAAGCCAATAACCAGCGTCCGCCAATGTGGCTGCGCGTTAATCGTACGCATCATTCCCGCGACAGCTGGCTTGCATTGTTGGATGAAGCAGGAATGAAAGGTTTCCCGCATGCGGATTACCCTGATGCTGTACGGCTGGAAACACCTGCACCTGTTCATGCGCTACCTGGTTTTGAAGACGGATGGGTTACCGTTCAGGATGCATCAGCACAAGGTTGCATGACCTGGCTTGCGCCACAAAACGGTGAACACATTCTGGATCTTTGTGCCGCCCCCGGCGGTAAAACAACGCATATCCTTGAGGTGGCACCAGAAGCGCAGGTTGTTGCGGTTGATATTGACGAACAGCGCCTCTCTCGCGTTTACGACAATTTAAAACGCCTTGGTATGAAAGCGACCGTGAAACAAGGTGATGGCCGCTACCCTTCCCAATGGTGTGGCGAGCAACAGTTTGATCGCATTTTATTAGATGCGCCTTGTTCAGCAACCGGTGTGATTCGTCGCCATCCGGATATTAAATGGTTACGTCGCGATCGCGATATCCCGGAACTCGCGCAATTGCAGTCTGAAATTCTCGACGCCATTTGGCCGCATTTAAAATCCGGTGGAACCCTGGTCTATGCCACCTGTTCGGTGTTACCGGAAGAGAATAGCCTGCAGATTAAAGCCTTTTTGCAACGTACCGCTGATGCCGAACTTTGCGAAACAGGAACACCAGAGCAACCGGGTAAACAAAATCTGCCTGGTGCCGAAGAGGGCGACGGCTTCTTTTACGCTAAGCTAATCAAAAAGTGATGAGATAACGGGTCGCGACTGATGAAAATTATCATTCTGGGTGCCGGCCAGGTTGGCGGCACACTGGCGGAAAACCTGGTTGGCGAGAACAACGATATCACTGTTGTCGATACCAACGGTGAGCGTCTGCGGACCTTGCAGGATAAATTTGACCTGCGAGTCGTGCAGGGGCATGGCTCTCATCCACGCGTATTGCGGGAGGCAGGTGCCGACGACGCCGATATGCTGGTTGCTGTAACCAGTTCAGATGAAACCAATATGGTTGCCTGCCAGGTAGCCTACTCACTTTTCAACACCCCTAATCGCATCGCTCGCATCCGCTCACCAGACTACGTGCGCGATGCCGATAAGCTATTTCATTCAGATGCTGTACCGATTGATCATCTGATCGCACCAGAGCAGTTGGTTATCGATAATATTTACCGACTGATTGAGTATCCCGGCGCATTGCAGGTGGTGAACTTCGCTGAGGGTAAAGTCAGCCTCGCTGTGGTTAAAGCCTATTATGGCGGCCCGCTGATTGGTAACGCACTTTCGACCATGCGCGAACATATGCCACATATCGATACTCGTGTGGCAGCAATTTTCCGCCACGATCGCCCCATTCGTCCACAAGGTTCGACCATTGTGGAAGCTGGTGATGAAGTGTTCTTTATTGCCGCTTCACAGCATATCCGTGCGGTGATGAGTGAATTACAGCGACTGGAAAAACCGTATAAGCGGATCATGCTGGTTGGTGGCGGTAATATCGGTGCAGGGCTGGCGCGTCGTCTGGAAAAAGATTACAGCGTTAAACTCATCGAACGTAATCAGCAGCGCGCTGCCGAACTGGCGGAAAAGTTGCAGAATACGATCGTCTTTTTTGGTGATGCGTCGGATCAAGAACTGCTGGCCGAAGAACATATCGATCAAGTTGATCTGTTTATTGCCGTCACCAACGATGACGAGGCCAATATCATGTCCGCCATGCTTGCCAAACGTATGGGTGCGAAAAAGGTGATGGTATTGATCCAGCGTCGCGCTTATGTGGATCTGGTTCAGGGGAGTGTGATCGATATTGCGATTTCACCACAACAAGCAACTATTTCTGCGTTGCTTAGCCATGTGCGAAAAGCAGATATTGTTGGTGTTTCCTCATTGCGCCGCGGCGTAGCAGAAGCTATTGAAGCCGTTGCTCACGGTGATGAAAGCACCTCACGCGTTGTCGGCAGAGTCATTGACGAAATCAAGCTACCGCCAGGAACGATTATTGGAGCGGTGGTACGTGGAAACGACGTGATGATTGCCAATGACAATCTGCGCATTGAGCAAGGCGATCACGTAATTATGTTCCTCACAGATAAAAAGTTTATTACCGACGTCGAAAGACTCTTCCAGCCAAGCCCTTTCTTCTTGTAATTAATAAGGCGTCTAATGACGCCTTATTATTTCCCTTTGATTATCAAGGATTAATTAAATTCATTCCTGGCAGGAAAATGGCTTAACATTTGTTAGACTTATGGTTGTCGGCTTCATAGGGAGAATAACATGAGCATTATTAAAGAATTTCGCGAATTTGCGATGCGCGGGAACGTGGTGGATTTGGCGGTGGGTGTCATTATCGGTGCGGCATTCGGGAAGATTGTATCTTCACTGGTTGCCGATATCATCATGCCACCTCTGGGCTTATTAATTGGCGGGATCGACTTTAAACAGTTTGCTGTCACGCTACGCGATGCGCAGGGGGATATCCCTGCTGTTGTGATGCATTACGGTGTCTTCATTCAAAACGTCTTTGATTTTCTGATTGTGGCCTTTGCCATCTTTATGGCGATTAAGCTAATCAACAAACTGAATCGGAAAAAAGAAGAACCAGCTGCCGCACCTGCACCAACTAAAGAAGAAGTATTACTGGCAGAAATTCGTGATTTGCTGAAAGAGCAGAATAACCGCTCTTAACAAGCGCCTGAAAGCAGAAGACCAGTGGTAAAAAAGTGATTTACTTTCTTGCCACTGGCCTCCCAGTTCCCCCGATTGCCATGTTTTCCTTTTCGCATGTAACTGCCTTTCCCCTTCTTATTTTTCTCTACGCGCTGTCGGAATAAGGGATCATGTAGTAATGCTTCTATCGCATTATCCTTTATCTGCCCTTTAGTATGCTGATATCGGCTCATAAAAACTCCAATTGGTTATTTTACGGCGCGAGTGTAATCCTGCCAGTGCAAAAAATCAACAGCCACTCTTAACGCCACTCGCCCCTTGTTCAAGAGCTTCAAGAATCGAACAATAAACACTGCTATGGGCGGTCCCACAACAGGCATCGTTAAGGCGTTGCAAGGAACGCTGCATACTCTGCAACTCGGCTATCCGTGCTTCGACTTCCTGCAATCTTTCCTGCACAATGCCTTTTGACTCCTGACAGGTATGGTGTTCAGGATCGATGCGGATCGACAGCAACTCGCGGATCGACTCCAGACTGAAACCTAGTTGTCTGGCATGGCGGATAAATTTCAATCGCTGGAGATCGCTTTCGGTATACAGGCGAAACCCGCCTTCAGTACGCACTTCATGCTCCATCATCTGCTGTTTTTCGTAATAACGAATCGTGTCAGGTGTTACTTCCGCCATTTTTGCCAGCTCACCAATGCGATACATACATACTCCACTAGTTATCGTTGATTTTGTCCAACAACTTGTCAGCATAATCGCCGCGTAAAAAATCGGTACTCAATCCAGCTTGTCGCAGCTTCAATTCCAGTAATGACAATCGACGGCTAACCTCTTGATATTGCGGATCATCGTGACGGATACCTCTCAGGATATCCAGAAGCTGAATTGCTTCTCTCCGTTGCTCAAGTTCTGGCGGTAAGCAACCGGCATTCTTCAGCAAGCGATACCCCGCACGTAATTCCGGTGGCACGTGAGAATCATCATCCAGTATCAATGGTTCGCCGCTACCTGCCAGGTTATCAAACTCACCTTTCGCTTGCGCTTCTGCTATATGACGCTCTGCCCACTGGTCAAGTAACCACATAAATACTCCAGGGGATGAACAAAAAGAGTACAGCTATTGTAGATAAGTGGGGATGCTACGGGTATAAAAAAACCCGCCGGGGCGGGTTTTTTTACGTTGCTTCAGATTACTCTGCAGCAGCTTCTGCTTTCTCTGAACGATCAACCAGCTCGATGTAAGCCATCGGCGCGTTGTCGCCTGCACGGAAGCCACACTTCAGAATACGAGTGTAACCACCGGCACGGCTCGCGAAACGCGGGCCCAGTTCGTTAAACAGTTTTGCCACGATCTCGTTATCACGAGTACGGGCGAATGCCAGACGACGATTAGCAACGCTATCAGTCTTGGCAAGAGTAATCAGCGGCTCAACTACGCGGCGCAGCTCTTTCGCTTTAGGCAGAGTCGTCTTGATGATTTCATGACGAACCAGTGAACCTGCCATATTGCGGAACATAGCCTGGCGATGGCTGCTGTTGCGGTTCAGTTGACGACCACTCTTACGATGGCGCATGACCTTATCCTTCTCAGTAAAACCTTAACCTGTGATCCGGTTACTCGTCAGCGATGCTTGCCGGTGGCCAGTTTTCCAGGCGCATGCCCAGAGACAGTCCACGGGAAGCCAGCACGTCTTTAATCTCAGTAAGAGATTTTTTACCAAGGTTAGGCGTTTTAAGGAGCTCAACCTCGGTACGTTGTACCAGATCACCGATATAGTGGATAGCTTCTGCTTTAAGGCAGTTAGCAGAGCGGACAGTCAATTCCAGATCGTCAACAGGGCGCAGCAGGATCGGATCGAACTCTGGTTTCTCTTCTTTCACTTCAGGCTGACGTACATCACGTAAGTCAACGAAAGCTTCCAGTTGTTCAGCCAGAATGGTTGCCGCACGACGAATCGCCTCTTCAGGATCGATTGTGCCGTTGGTTTCCATTTCGATGACCAGCTTGTCCAGGTCGGTACGCTGTTCTACACGCGCTGCTTCAACATTGTAGGCAATACGCTCCACAGGGCTGTAGCATGCGTCGACCAGCAGACGGCCGATTGGGCGCTCATCTTCTTCCGAATGAATTCGGGTAGAAGCCGGCACATAACCACGACCGCGCTGAACTTTGATACGCATGCTAATAGACGCGTTCTCATCGGTCAGGTGGCAGATCACGTGCTGCGGCTTGACGATTTCGACATCACCGTCGTGGGTGATATCGGCTGCAGTCACAGGGCCAATGCCAGATTTATTCAAGGTAAGAATAACTTCATCTTTGCCCTGAACTCTCACCGCCAGCCCTTTCAGGTTGAGCAGGATTTCCAGGATATCTTCCTGAACGCCTTCTTTGGTGCTGTACTCATGTAGTACACCATCAATCTCAACCTCGGTCACCGCGCAACCCGGCATCGATGAGAGCAGAATACGGCGCAGTGCGTTACCCAGAGTATGGCCAAAGCCACGCTCTAAAGGCTCAAGGGTCACCTTGGCGTGCGTCGAACTCACTTGCTCGATATCAACCAGGCGCGGTTTTAGAAACTCTGTCACAGAACCCTGCATTGTGTCCTCTCTTTGGTACTAAGCTTTACTTGGAGTAAAGCTCGACGATCAGGTGTTCGTTAATGTCCGCAGACAGATCAGAACGCTCCGGCTTACGCTTAAACGTACCTTCCATCTTGCCAGCATCAACTTCCAGCCAGGTTGGCTTTTCACGCTGCTCAGCCAGCTCCAGAGCGGCTTTCACGCGAGACTGCTTCTTCGCTTTCTCACGAATGCTTACAACGTCATTCGGACTAACCTGATAAGAAGCGATGTTAACAACACGACCGTTTACCATAATTGCTTTATGGCTAACCAGCTGACGTGCTTCTGCACGAGTGGCACCGAAGCCCATACGGTATACAACGTTGTCCAGACGACCTTCCAGCAGAGCCAACAGGTTTTCACCGGTGTTGCCTTTCAGACGTGCTGCTTCTTTGTAGTAGTTACGGAACTGACGCTCCAGCACACCATAGATACGGCGAACTTTTTGCTTTTCACGCAACTGCACACCATAGTCAGACAGACGCGGTTTACGCGCACCGTGCTGGCCAGGAGCTTGTTCAATTTTACACTTGGTATCGATCGCGCGAACGCCAGACTTAAGGAATAAGTCGGTGCCCTCACGACGGCTCAGCTTGAGCTTAGGACCCAAATATCTTGCCATTTTCTTTCTCCAACAAACCTGGAAAACGAGGCGTTATACGCGACGTTTTTTCGGCGGACGACAACCGTTATGAGGGATCGGAGTCACATCAGTAATATTAGTGATGCGGAAACCTGCGGCGTTCAGAGCACGAATAGTAGATTCGCGGCCTGGACCCGGACCTTTAACCATAACTTCCAGATTCTTGATGCCGTATTCTTTCACGGCGTCAGCGCAACGCTCTGCTGCAACCTGAGCTGCAAACGGAGTGGATTTGCGAGAACCACGGAAACCGGAACCACCGGCTGTTGCCCAACCCAACGCGTTACCCTGACGATCAGTGATAGTCACGATGGTGTTGTTGAAAGAAGCATGGATATGAGCCACGCCGTCAGAGACTTGTTTTCTTACACGTTTACGTGCACGAATTGGTGCCTTTGCCATTATTCAATCACCCCGATTATTTCTTGATCGGTTTGCGCGGACCCTTACGGGTACGTGCGTTGGTCTTGGTACGCTGACCGCGAACCGGGAGACCACGACGATGACGCAAACCGCGATAGCAACCAAGATCCATCAGGCGCTTGATGCTCATGCTGATTTCACGGCGCAGATCACCTTCAACGACAAATTTGGCAACTTCGTCACGCAGCGTGTCGATTTGTCCTTCAGACAGCTCACTGATCTTAACATCTTCAGCGATACCCGCTGCAGCCAGGATGGCTTTAGAACGGGTCTTGCCGACGCCATAAATCGAAGTTAATGCGATTACGGCATGCTTATGATCAGGAATGTTAATGCCTGCTATACGGGCCACTATGCACTCCTACTATTTAATATGTACGTTCCATGCTGAAAAGCCCGTTTTCAGGATACTCAAATGGAAACGCACAGACATACAAAAGATTGGCTGGCTAATCTAGCCAGCTCAACCCAACTTTGCAAGAAAAATATGCGAAAAAATCAGCCTTGGCGCTGTTTATGCTTCGGCTCGGCACTGCAAATCACACGGATGACACCATCACGCTTAACGATTTTGCAGTTACGGCATAATTTCTTGACGGAAGCACGAACTTTCATTTTTACTCTCCGTAACTTCTCGGGCGACCAATTATCGGCCGTAGCCTTTCAGGTTCGCCTTCTTCAATGCAGACTCATACTGACTGGACATCATCAGAGTTTGCACTTGAGCCATAAAGTCCATAATCACGACAACAACGATAAGCAGTGAGGTCCCACCGAAGTAGAACGGTACTTTCATTGCATCACGCATGAACTCCGGGATCAGGCAGATAAAGGTAATATACAGCGCACCAACCAGGGTCAGGCGGGTCATTACTTTATCGATATACTTCGCCGTTTGCTCTCCCGGACGAATTCCTGGTACAAATGCACCGGACTTCTTCAGGTTATCTGCTGTTTCACGCGGGTTGAAAACCAACGCCGTGTAGAAGAAACAGAAGAAGATGATTGCAGACGCATAGAGTAACACATAAAGCGGTTGCCCAGGCTGCAAATACAGCGAAATTGTTGTCAGCCAGTTCCAACCAGTACCGCCCCCGAACCATGACGCGATGGTCGCCGGGAACAGAATAATACTGGAAGCGAAGATTGCCGGGATTACCCCCGCCATATTCACTTTCAGCGGTAAATGTGTGCTCTGTGCAGCATAGACACGACGACCTTGCTGACGTTTCGCGTAGTTTACCACAATGCGGCGTTGACCACGCTCAACAAATACAACAAAGAACGTCACTGCAAATACTAATACTGCAACCAACAGCAACACGAGGAAGTGCAGGTCGCCTTGACGCGCTTGCTCGATAGTATGGGCAATGGCTGGCGGGAGTCCCGCGACAATACCGGCGAAGATAATGATTGAAATACCGTTGCCGATACCTCGTTCAGTAATCTGTTCGCCCAACCACATCAGGAACATCGTTCCTGTGACCAGACTTACAACAGCGGTGAAGTAGAATGCAAAGCCTGGGTTAATCACCAGGCCTTGCATACCAGGCATATTCGGCAGACCGGTAGCAATACCGATCGACTGGAATATTGCCAGCACCAGAGTACCGTAACGGGTGTACTGGCTGATCTTACGACGACCAGACTCCCCTTCTTTCTTAATTTCTGCCAACGTTGGGTGAACCACCGTCAGCAGCTGGATAATGATCGACGCCGAAATATACGGCATGATCCCCAGAGCAAAGATAGAAGCACGGCTGAGAGCACCACCAGAGAACATGTTAAACATCTCAATGATGGTGCCTCGCTGTTGCTCAAGCAGTTTGGCAAGTACAGCGGCATCAATACCAGGGATCGGAATAAAAGAGCCAATACGGAACACAATCAGCGCACCGATAACAAACAGCAGTCTGCGTTTCAGCTCGCCTAAGCCACCTTTGGCACTTTGAAAATCTAATCCCGGTTGTTTAGCCATCTGCTACTTATTCCTCGATTTTACCGCCAGCAGCTTCGATAGCAGCACGAGCGCCTTTAGTAACACGCAGGCCACGAACAGTTACCGGAGTCGTTACTTCGCCAGCCAGGATCACTTTCGCGAACTCGATCTGGATACCGATAATGTTAGCCGCTTTCAGCGTGTTCAGGTCTACAACACCGCCTTCTACTTTAGCCAGGTCAGACAGACGAACTTCGGCTGTAATCGCTGCTTTACGAGAAGTGAAGCCGAATTTCGGCAGACGACGGTACAGAGGCATCTGACCACCCTCGAAACCGCGACGTACGCCACCGCCAGAACGAGATTTCTGACCTTTGTGACCACGACCACCGGTTTTACC
This sequence comes from Escherichia sp. WS1152, assembly GCF_046487665.1. Lineage (NCBI taxonomy): Bacteria > Pseudomonadati > Pseudomonadota > Gammaproteobacteria > Enterobacterales > Enterobacteriaceae > Escherichia > Escherichia sp. WS1152. The sequence goes on from NZ_JBJQJA010000029.1 coordinate 15,575, forward strand.
GAGGCCAGAACCGATACCACGACCCAGGCGTTTACCCGCCTTTTTGGAGCCTTCGGCCGGAGACAGAGTATTTAAACGCATCTCTTACTCCTCAACTTTAACCATGAAGGAAACCGCGTTGATCATACCGCGAATAGCAGGAGTATCCTCGCGCTCTACGGTGTGACCAATACGACGCAGACCCAGGCCAAGCAGCGTTGCCTTGTGTTTCGGCAGACGACCGATTGCACTGCGGGTTTGAGTAATTTTAATAGTCTTTGCCATGGTTTATTTCCCCAGAATTTCTTCAACGGATTTACCACGCTTGGCAGCGACCATTTCTGGAGAATTCATATTTTCCAGGCCATCAATAGTTGCACGAACCACGTTGATCGGGTTGGTGGAACCATATGCTTTAGCCAGAACGTTATGAACCCCAGCGACTTCCAGAACGGCGCGCATTGCACCACCGGCGATGATACCGGTACCTTCGGAAGCCGGCTGCATGAATACGCGAGAACCCGTGTGAACACCTTTAACAGGGTGTTGCAGAGTGCCGTTATTCAGCGCGACGTTAATCATATTGCGACGGGCTTTTTCCATCGCTTTCTGGATCGCTGCTGGAACTTCACGCGCTTTACCGTAACCAAAACCAACGCGACCGTTACCATCGCCAACTACAGTCAGAGCTGTGAAGGAGAAAATACGACCACCTTTAACGGTTTTAGATACGCGGTTTACCGCGATCAGCTTTTCCTGCAGTTCGCCAGCTTGTTTTTCGATGTGAGCCATCTTACACCTCTACCTTAGAACTGAAGGCCAGCTTCACGGGCAGCATCTGCCAGTGCCTGGACACGACCATGATATTGGAACCCGGAACGGTCAAAGGATACATCTTTGATGCCTTTTTCCAGAGCGCGTTCAGCGACAGCTTTACCCACAGCTGCAGCCGCGTCTTTGTTACCGGTGTACTTCAGTTGTTCAGCGATAGCTTTTTCTACAGTAGAAGCAGCTACCAGAACTTCAGAACCGTTCGGTGCAATTACCTGTGCGTAAATGTGACGCGGGGTACGATGTACCACCAGGCGAGTTGCGCCCAGCTCCTGGAGCTTGCGGCGTGCGCGGGTCGCACGACGGATACGAGCAGATTTCTTATCCATAGTGTTACCTTACTTCTTCTTAGCCTCTTTGGTACGCACGACTTCGTCGGCGTAACGAACACCCTTGCCTTTATAAGGCTCAGGACGACGGTAGGCGCGCAGATCCGCTGCAACCTGGCCGATCACCTGCTTATCAGCGCCTTTCAGCACGATTTCAGTCTGAGTCGGACATTCAGCAGTGATACCCGCAGGCAGCTGATGGTCAACAGGATGAGAGAAACCCAGAGACAGGTTAATCACATTGCCTTTAACCGCTGCACGGTAACCTACACCAACCAGCTGCAGCTTCTTAGTGAAGCCTTCGGTAACACCGATAACCATTGAGTTCAGCAGGGCACGCGCGGTACCAGCCTGTGCCCAACCGTCTGCGTAACCATCACGCGGACCGAAGGTCAGGGTATTATCTGCATGTTTAACTTCAACAGCATCGTTGAGAGTACGAGTCAGCTCGCCGTTTTTACCTTTGATCGTAATAACCTGACCGTTGATTTTTACGTCAACGCCGGCAGGAACAACGACCGGTGCTTTAGCAACACGAGACATTTTTTCCTCCGATTAGGCTACGTAGCAGATAATTTCGCCACCAAGACCAGCCTGGCGCGCTGCACGATCAGTCATAACACCTTTAGAGGTAGAAACAACTGCGATACCCAGACCCGCCATAACTTTCGGCAGCTCATCTTTACGTTTATAGATGCGCAGACCTGGGCGGCTGACACGCTGAATGCTTTCTACAACAGCTTTGCCCTGGAAATACTTCAGAGTAAGTTCCAGTTCAGGCTTGGTGTCGCCTTCAACTTTAAAATCTTCAATAAAACCTTCTTCCTTCAGCACGTTGGCGATTGCCACTTTCAGCTTGGAGGAAGGCATGGTGACCGCAGCTTTGTTCGCGGCCTGACCGTTACGGATACGGGTCAGCATATCCGCGATCGGATCTTGCATGCTCATCTGTCTTTACTCCCGTGATTCAATTGGTGACAATTACCAGCTAGCCTTTTTCAGACCCGGGATTTCACCGCGCATAGCGGCTTCACGGACCTTAATACGGCTCAACCCGAACTTCCGCAGGAAACCATGCGGACGACCTGTTTGACGGCAGCGGTTACGCTGACGAGACGGGCTGGAATCACGCGGCAGAGTCTGCAGCTTGAGAACAGCGTTCCAACGATCTTCGTCGGAAGCGTTCACATCAGAGATGATCGCTTTCAGTTCAGCGCGTTTCGCGAAGTATTTATCAGCTAAAGCTACGCGTTTTACTTCGCGTGCTTTCATTGATTGCTTAGCCATTTAGTAACCCTACCTTACTTGCGGAACGGGAAGTCAAAGGCAGCCAGCAGAGCGCGGCCTTCTTCGTCAGATTTCGCAGTAGTGGTAATGGTAATATCCAAACCACGAACGCGGTCGACTTTATCGTAGTCGATTTCTGGGAAGATGATCTGCTCACGGACACCCATGCTGTAGTTACCACGACCGTCGAAAGACTTAGCGGACAGGCCACGGAAGTCACGGATACGAGGTACAGCAATAGTGATCAGGCGCTCAAAGAACTCCCACATGCGTTCGCCACGCAGAGTTACTTTACAGCCGATCGGATAGCCCTGACGGATTTTGAAGCCTGCAACAGATTTGCGTGCTTTGGTGATCAGCGGTTTTTGACCGGAGATTGCTGCCAGGTCTGCTGCTGCGTTATCCAGCAGTTTTTTGTCAGCGATCGCTTCACCAACACCCATGTTCAGGGTGATCTTCTCGACCCGAGGGACTTGCATGACAGAATTGTAGTTAAACTCAGTCATGAGTTTTTTAACTACTTCGTCTTTGTAGTAATCATGCAGTTTCGCCATCGTACTACTCCAAATTACTTGATAGTTTCGCTGTTAGACTTGAAGAAACGGACTTTTTTGCCGTCTTCGAATCTAAAGCCTACACGGTCAGCCTTGCCGGTTGCCGCATTGAAGATTGCTACGTTGGAAACCTGAATAGCGGCTTCTTTTTCAACGATGCCACCCGGTTGGTTCAGGGCCGGAACCGGCTTCTGATGTTTCTTAACCAGGTTGATACCTTCAACAATGACCTTGCCGGAAGACAGGACATTCTTAACTTTACCGCGTTTACCTTTATCTTTACCGGTTAACACGATAACTTCGTCATCACGACGGATTTTCGCTGCCATGATTCGCTCCTTAGAGTACTTCTGGTGCCAGAGAGATAATTTTCATGAACTTCTCACTACGAAGCTCACGAGTTACCGGCCCAAAAATACGCGTACCGATAGGCTGCTCGCTGTTGTTGTTCAGAAGAACACAAGCATTACCATCGAAGCGAATGACAGAACCGTCCGGGCGACGAACACCCTTCTTGGTGCGCACCACTACCGCCTTCAGCACATCACCTTTTTTGACCTTACCACGCGGAATTGCTTCTTTGATGGTGATCTTGATGATGTCGCCTACGCCTGCGTAGCGACGGTGCGAGCCACCCAGAACCTTGATACACATTACGCGACGTGCACCGGAGTTGTCGGCGACGTTCAGCATAGTCTGTTCTTGGATCATTTTAGTGCTCCGCTAATGTCAACTACTACTGAGACCCGAAAATCAGGTCGTTAAAAATCCCCATATCGAGGGCGCGGCATTATAACACCGCTTCAAGGATATGGGTAGAAAAAATAAACGGCTCATTTCTGAGCCGTTTATTCGTATCGAGAGAGTGTACTGTATTACAGAACCGCTTTCTCTACAACGCGAACCAGCGTCCAGGATTTAGTCTTGGACAGCGGACGGCATTCGCGGATTTCAACCACGTCACCGATACCGCATTCGTTGTTCTCGTCATGTACGTGCAGTTTGGTCGTACGCTTGATGAATTTACCGTAGATCGGGTGTTTCACAAAACGTTCGATAGCAACAACAATGGATTTCTCCATTTTGTCGCTAACAACGCGACCTTGCAGAGTACGGATTTTATCGGTCATTACGCACCCGCCTTCTCGTTCAGTAAAGTCTTAACGCGTGCGACATCGCGACGCACTTGCTTCAACAGGTGAGACTGTTGCAGCTGGCCACTTGCAGCCTGCATACGCAGGTTGAACTGCTCACGCAGCAGGTTCAGCAGCTCGGTGTTCAGCTCTTCAACGCTCTTCTCACGCAGCTCTTTTGCTTTCATTACATCACCGTCTTAGTTACAAAGGTGGTTTTAATCGGCAGTTTCGCTGCTGCCAGCTTGAATGCTTCACGGGCCAGCTCTTCCGGAACACCGTCCATTTCATACAGGACTTTACCCGGCTGAATCAAGGCAACCCAATACTCCACGTTACCTTTACCTTTACCCATACGCACTGCCAGCGGCTTTTCAGTGATCGGTTTGTCCGGGAACACACGGATCCAGATCTTACCTTGACGCTTAACTGCACGGGTCATAGCACGACGTGCTGCTTCGATCTGACGGGCAGTCAGACGACCACGGCCAACAGCTTTCAGACCGAAGCTGCCGAAGCTAACATCCGTACCCTGCGCCAGACCGCGGTTACGGCCTTTGTGCATTTTACGGAATTTTGTACGCTTTGGTTGTAACATCAGCGACGCTCCTTATTTACGGCCTTTACGCTGCTGCTTTTTAGGCTGAGCAGCCGGTTTTTCCGGTTGTTCAACAGCAGCCATACCACCCAGGATCTCGCCTTTGAAGATCCACACTTTAACGCCGATTACACCGTAAGTGGTGTGCGCTTCAGAGGTGTTGTAGTCGATGTCAGCACGCAGAGTGTGCAGCGGTACGCGACCTTCGCGGTACCATTCGGTACGTGCGATTTCCGCGCCGCCCAGACGGCCGCTAACTTCAACTTTAATACCTTTAGCGCCCAGACGCATTGCGTTCTGTACAGCACGCTTCATAGCACGACGGAACATAACGCGACGTTCCAGCTGAGAAGTGATGCTGTCAGCAACCAGTTTTGCGTCCAGTTCAGGCTTACGAACTTCGGCGATGTTGATCTGTGCAGGAACGCCAGCGATGTCCGCTACGACCTTACGCAGTTTTTCTACGTCTTCACCTTTTTTACCGATAACGATACCCGGGCGAGCAGTGTGAATGGTTACACGGATGCTCTTAGCCGGACGCTCGATAACGATACGAGATACGGACGCTTTAGCCAGTTCCTTAGTCAGGTACTGACGTACTTTAAAATCGCTGTCCAGGTTGTCAGCGAATTCTTTGGTGTTCGCAAACCAGGTAGAGTTCCATGGTTTTACAATACCCAGGCGAATACCATTAGGATGTACTTTCTGACCCATTGCTAGTCTCCAGAGTCTCAGCGATCGGACACAACCACAGTGATGTGGCTGGTGCGCTTCAGGATGCGATCTGCACGACCTTTTGCACGCGGCATAATGCGCTTCATGCTCGGGCCTTCGTCTACGAAAATTTTCGTAACTTTCAGATCGTCAATGTCAGCGCCATCGTTGTGTTCAGCGTTAGCAATGGCAGATTCCAGAACTTTCTTGACCAGTACAGCCGCTTTCTTGTTGGTGTAGGTCAAAATATCCAGAGCCTGCGACACTTTCTTACCGCGAATCAGGTCAGCAACAAGGCGAACCTTCTGAGCAGAAGAACGAGCATGGCGATGTTTAGCGATAGTTTCCATCTCTTCCTCCTACCTTATTTCTTCTTCGCTTTTTTATCAGCAGCGTGGCCGCGATAAGTACGAGTCGGTGCGAATTCACCCAGTTTGTGACCGACCATTTCGTCGGTTACAAATACCGGAACGTGCTGACGACCATTATGGACAGCGATGGTCAAACCGATCATGTTAGGAAAGATCGTTGAACGACGGGACCAAGTGCGCAGGGGCTTCTTGTCTCCGCTTTCCACCGCTTTCTCTACCTTCTTCAGCAAGTGCAGGTCAATAAAAGGACCTTTCTTGAGAGAACGTGGCATGGCTTATCCTCTAAAATTATTTGCTACGGCGACGTACGATGAATTTATCAGTACGCTTGTTGCTGCGGGTCTTCTTACCTTTGGTCTGAACGCCCCACGGAGTTACCGGGTGCTTACCAAAGTTACGACCTTCACCACCACCATGTGGGTGGTCTACCGGGTTCATCGCGGTACCGCGAACGGTCGGACGAACACCACGCCAGCGTGCAGCACCTGCTTTACCCAGAACGCGCAGCATATGCTCAGCATTGCCAACTTCGCCCAGAGTTGCACGGCAGTCTGCTTCTACTTTACGCATTTCACCAGAACGCAGACGCAGGGTGACATAAGCACCATCACGAGCAACGATCTGAACGTAAGTACCAGCGGAACGTGCCAGCTGACCGCCTTTACCTGGTTTCATTTCTACGTTATGAACAGTAGAACCAACCGGGATGTTGCGCATCGGCAGGGTGTTACCTGGTTTGATTGCAGCATCAACGCCAGACTGAATCTGGTCGCCAGCTTTCAGGCCTTTAGGGGCCAGGATGTAACGGCGTTCACCGTCTTTGTACAGAACCAGCGCGATGTTCGCGGAACGGTTCGGATCGTACTCAAGACGTTCAACAACTGCCGGGATACCGTCTTTGTTGCGTTTGAAGTCAACAATACGGTAAGCCTGCTTGTGGCCACCACCGATATGACGAGTGGTGATACGGCCATTGTTGTTACGACCACCGGATTTGCTGTTTTTTTCCAGCAACGGAGCAAAAGGTTTGCCCTTGTGCAGCTCAGGGTTAACCACTTTAACTACGTGGCGACGACCCGGAGATGTCGGTTTACATTTAACAACTGCCATTGTATTACTCCTCCGACTTACTCAGCGCCGCCAACGAAGTCCAGATTCTGGCCTTCTTTCAGGGTGACGTAAGCTTTTTTCCAGTCGCTACGACGACCGATACGCTGTCCGTGACGTTTAACTTTCCCTTTAACTACCAGGGTGTTAACGACTTCGACTTCGACTTCAAACAGTTTCTGCACAGCAGCTTTGATTTCTGCTTTGGTCGCGTCTTTAGCAACTTTGAGTACGATGGTGTTGGATTTTTCCATCGCAGTAGACGCTTTTTCAGAAACGTGCGGTGCACGCAGCACCTTCAGCAGACGTTCTTCACGAATCATGCCAGCATCTCCTCAACTTGCTTAACAGCATCAGCAGTCATTACGACTTTGTCGAAGGCGATCAGGCTAACCGGGTCGATACCAGTTGCATCGCGTACGTCAACCTTGTGCAGGTTGCGCGCAGCCAGGAACAGGTTTTCGTCCAGCTCACCGGTGATGATCAGCACATCTTCCAGAGCCATGTCTTTCAGTTTCTGTGCCAGCAGCTTAGTTTTCGGCGCTTCTACAGAGAACTTCTCGACAACGATCAGACGATCCTGACGTACCAGTTCGGACAGGATGCTTTTCAGCGCGCCGCGGTACATCTTCTTGTTAACTTTTTGACTGTGGTCCTGCGGACGAGCAGCAAAGGTCACGCCACCAGAACGCCAGATCGGGCTCTTGATAGAACCAGAACGCGCACGGCCGGTGCCTTTCTGGCGCCACGGTTTTTTACCGGAACCAGTTACTTCAGCACGAGTCTTCTGAGCACGAGTACCCTGACGAGCACCAGCTGCATAAGCAACAACAACCTGGTGAACCAGCGCTTCGTTGAAATCACGACCGAAGGTAGTTTCGGAAACAGTCAGCGCGCTCTGCGCGTCTTTCAATACTAATTCCATTGCTATCTCCTTACGCCTTCACAGCTGGTTTAACGATCAGGTCGCTACCGGTTGCACCCGGGACAGCACCTTTAACCAGCAGCAGGTTGCGCTCAGCGTCAACGCGTACTACGTCAAGGCTCTGAACGGTTACACGTTCGTTACCCATCTGACCTGCCATTTTCTTGCCTTTGAACACTTTGCCCGGAGTCTGGTTCTGACCGATAGAACCCGGAACGCGGTGAGACAAGGAGTTACCGTGAGTAGCGTCCTGGGTACGGAAGTTCCAGCGCTTAACGGTACCTGCGAAACCTTTACCTTTAGAGGTGCCAGTTACGTCAACTTTTTTAACGTCAGCAAACAGTTCAACGCTAATGCTCTGACCTACAGTGAACTCTTCGCCTTCAGCCAGGCGGAATTCCCACAGACCACGGCCAGCTTCTACGCCAGCTTTAGCGAAGTGGCCAGCTTCAGGCTTGGTCACACGGTTAGCTTTTTTAGCACCGGTGGTCACCTGAATAGCACGGTAGCCATCGTTAGCCAGGTCTTTAACCTGAGTAACGCGGTTTGCTTCAACTTCGATTACGGTTACTGGGATAGAAACGCCGTCTTCTGTGAAGATACGGGTCATACCCACTTTTTTACCGACTAAACCAATCATTGTTTCAACCTCTCAATCGCTCAATGACCTGATTAACCCAGGCTGATCTGCACGTCTACACCGGCAGCCAGATCCAGACGCATCAGAGCATCAACGGTTTTCTCGGTTGGCTCAACGATGTCAACCAGACGCAAGTGAGTACGGATTTCGTACTGATCGCGCGCGTCTTTGTTGACGTGCGGGGAGATCAGAACAGTGAAGCGCTCTTTGCGTGTCGGCAGCGGGATCGGACCACGGACCTGCGCACCAGTGCGCTTGGCAGTCTCGACGATTTCCGCGGTTGCTTGATCGATCAGACGATGATCAAACGCTTTCAGGCGGATACGGATTCTTTGGTTCTGCATGAGACCAGAGCTCCAATTATTTTATAAACGAAAATGATTACTCCTCAGACCCATTACGATTGATGGGAGAGTGTAACCGTTCTTACGTAGCTCCCCGATTGGGAGCATTGTTAGGTAGCCAAATTCGGCTAACTGAGGTTCAGATTGAACCTGCTGTCAACTACGACAAGCCCGCGCATTATACGCAAATCTGAGCCTGACGCAAGCATCGGGTAGAAATTAATCGCAACGCGCAGATTGCGAGCTGTATTCCACGAAATTTGTAAGGTTGTGAAGATAGCGTTTTTCACCGGAACCAGGTTAACAAATCAGCGATTTCTCTGTTGCTGAGCATCCGGAGTTATTCGATGGTGATACTCCAATTACAGAGGATGTTTTATGGACGCTAACCTTCCCTTTCTGATTTTGTACGCTTGTTTATCTGTCCTACTTTTTTTATGGGATGCAAAGCATGGCTTGTTACCTGACAGATTTACCTGCCCGTTACTCTGGTCAGGTCTTTTGTTCTCTCAGGTTTGTAATCCTGACGGTTTAGCCGATGCGTTATGGGGGGCGATTATTGGTTACGGCACATTCGCTGTCATTTACTGGGGGTATCGCATACTGCGTCATAAAGAAGGATTAGGCTATGGTGATGTGAAGTTTCTCGCCGCCCTTGGTGCCTGGCATACCTGGACCTTCTTGCCACGACTGGTTTTCCTTGCTGCCTCATTCGCTTGCGGAGCCGTAGTTGTTGGTCTGCTCATGAGAGGAAAAGAGTCATTAAAAAACCCGCTGCCGTTTGGGCCATTTCTGGCGGCTGCGGGTTTCGTTGTAGGTTGGGATAGTTTGCTAGCAGGCCGTTAATCTTTAACTTTTATTTGTGATTGCAGGTAATTTTGTAAACCGATTTTACCGATGAGATCCAGCTCAGTTTCGAGCCAGTCAATATGACCTTCTTCATCGGCAAGGATCTCGATCATCATATCACGGCTAACATAGTCATGAACGCTGTCGGCATACGCGATAGCCTCACGGAGATCCTTCGCGCCTTCCAGTTCTAATCGCAGGTCGGATTGCAGCATCTCCTCGACATCTTCACCAATCCCCAGTTTGCCTAAATCCTGTAAGTTGGGGATTCCTTCTAAAAACAAAATACGCTCGATATATTTATCAGCGTGTTTCATCTCATCGATGGATTCATGGTATTCGACGTCATTGAGACGCATCAGGCCCCAGTTTTTAAACATCCGGGCATGGAGAAAATACTGATTGATTGCGACAAGCTCATTTCCCAATAGTTTATTGAGATAATTTATGATTTTAACATCACCTTTCATTTTATAGTCCCTCCGCTTCCACTATTAGAGCGTAGATGGGGCTAGCGGGATGTCAAAAAATAAGCGTGGTCTTCAGGCAATCTCTTTAAATTCTGGCATCTGCATCAACTCGTCCTGCATCACTTCGCGCGCGGCGCGAATGCACTTACCGCATTGATTTCCCACAGGAATAAACTTACGCAATTGTTGGAAAGATTGCGGATGAAACTGACGGACTGCCTGGCGAATTTTTTTGTCACTTACACCATTACACAAACAAACGTACATGATTGCTCCCGTTCAAATTCTGCGCAAAGTGTAAATGAGAATGGTTATGATTACAATAGCACAGTTTTATTTGCGCCATAGTTCAGCGAGCAAAATTACGACTAAATATTTCGAGCTCAAATTACGGGCAGCAAAAAGGGCGCCGAAGCGCCCTTTTCAATTCAAAACTAATTAACGTGTAATTAGCCCAGAACTTTAGCAACAACGCCCGCGCCAACGGTACGGCCGCCTTCACGGATTGCGAAACGCAGACCGTCGTCCATCGCGATCGGGTGGATCAGGGTAACAACCATTTTGATGTTGTCGCCCGGCATTACCATCTCTACGCCTTCCGGCAGTTCGATGGTACCAGTCACGTCAGTAGTACGGAAGTAG
>NZ_JBJQJA010000030.1:0-25596 GCF_046487665.1 Escherichia sp. WS1152
CACCGGTGCAGGCGTCTTCGTCCGGTAGCTGCTGTAGGTGCGGGAGAGAATGAACGGCAGCGGGCCGGGCAGCGCAAGGTCCGTCTCGCCGGGCAGCACCTTCGCCCCCAGTAGCGGGTTTACCGGGTTAGAATAGGTGATACCGCCCGGACACACCGAGCACGCCACACCGGTCGGCGCGCCTATCAGTACCCCCGCTGACCCCTGGACTATCGGACCGCCGTACTGGGTCATATCTCCCTGGCGTGCCGCTGGTTTTCCGCTCATGATTCAAATTCCTTCTTCTGTTTATTTTTAATGCTGGTTTGTTACTGAATACCGAACAGGTACGGGATCAGTACTCTCTCATATCCGGCGTATCCTGCTTTTCATCAGGTGTCTTCGGTGGGGATTTCGAGGCTGCACAGTTCAAGTTAATCAACAGTGAGTCACCATTAACCTGCTCCTTACCCTGCAAATGAATTTTTGTGCCGTTGAGAAAAATTTGTCCGTCCTTCGTCAGCACCAGCCTTGCCTTACCACAGCAGAGCTCCAGATGCTCCCCGGCAGAGTAAATCGCTGTCTGTCCGGTATCATCCTTCTTCGTTTTACCCACGGTGAAGGTGACGTTATTTCCGACTTTAACGTCATATCCTTTCCCCACAAGCAGCGATTTATTTACCCCCACCTGCGAGGACTGCATCAGCGCCACCGAGGTGTTCATAATGCCACCTACCGTCGTCTGATACGCCACGCCCACGGTCAGCGCACGAACAAGTCCAATCGTTTCCACCTGAACAGAACCCACTTTAATTATCTGGTTACTGCCCACCGTCTCTATCTGGTTAACACCCACCGTCTGTATCTGATTGTTGGTAACCGCAATCATCTGATTGTTGCCAATGGTTTCAGCATGGTTGTTTATCACATCCGTGGTGCGGTTATTCAGCACCTCGGTGTTCATGTTCTTCTGCGCGTGGATGTAGACCTGTTCTTTCCCTGTCGCATCGTCAAACTTCAGTTCATTAAACCCGCTGCCCTTATAGGTTTTCGAACGAATGGTCATCTGCGTCTTCGTCCCCGGCAGGCTGCCGGGGGTGCGGTTTTCCTGGTGGTAGGTACGCCCCATAATAATCGGCTGGTCCGGATCGCCGTTGAGGAAGTCCACAATCACCTCCTGACCCACACGCGGTATCGCCAGGTTGCCAAAGCCGGTGCCTGCCCACGCCTGTGCCACACGGATCCAGCATGAACTGTCCTGGTTTGACGGGTTATAGCGGTCCCAGTTAAATTTCACCCGCACGCGGCCATGTTCATCACAGAAGATTTCCTCGCCTGCCGGTCCCGTCACGACGGCGCTCTGCGGGCCGTCCACCATCGGTTTCAGCAACGGCTGTGGCCGCCATGTCCGGTCTGCCGGGATTACCGCAAAGTGGTTATTCAGCGTGGTACCTGAACCACTGCGTCCCGGCACCGCCTGCGGCTGCTCGCCGTGCAGTTCACTTGCCACCACCTGCCATTCCCGGTTCAGGTTCGCCTGCGGATGCCCCGTCAGCGCAATTCGCCGTCCCGGCCATATCTCCGGAGAACGGCTTGTTCCGCGCGCCACTTCTGCGTTGTTTCGCCAGCCATCCATCTGCCAGCGGGCAAAGTTCTGCCCGTGGGCACCCTTGAAACGTCCGGGGTAGTCATACACTTCATACTGTGTGCGCTGGTAATCCTGGTACTGGCCTTCCTGATCAAAACGCCCTGCCCAGCCGGGTCGTTTAAAGGTGTAGTCTTTGGTCACCACGGAAGAAGGGCGGATTTGTGCGCTGTAGCGAAACTGGCTGATGCATAGGGTGCTCACCTCGGTACGGGTGTTCGGGTTCCAGGGGATCTCAAAGGACTCCGGCAGATAACGCACGGTGTCGCACAGGACCAGGCTCTGGTCGATACTTTTTTGCGCGTGCTCCTCATAAAAGAAGATGCCTTCCTCCGCCGCCATCCGGCACAGGAAATCGTAATCGGTTTCGCCGTACTGGACACAAAACTCACGGGAAGGATGTGGCTCGCTGAACAGCGGGCTCCACTCGGTAACCCCGTTTTCCTGCAATATCGTGCCGAGGATGCTTTCGATGTCCTCATTCTGGAAGATACGGAAGTTCTGGCGCAGCCCTGTGCGCCACAGCGGTGGGCACACCTTCATGCTGTACAGCATCTGGTTTTTGTCGTTCTCCCCCAGTTCAAACCAGGTCACCATACCTTTCACCCGGCGCTGTACGTCATCGCCCTGCCATACCGTCAGGTAGGCCATTTTGTCCAGCACCTGCGCAAATTCAAGGGAAAGAAACTGCTGACTGACCAGAGAAAGGTCGAGGGAAAAAAGTGAAGAGAGTGACTGGGAGAGGTGAAAGGAAACCACCGCAAAAGCATCCGGTGGCAGGCCGTCCACTTCAAGTGTGAAACGTAATCCGGTTGACATAGCAACCTCCGTGAAAATGAATAATAATCCGCACATATTGCATGTACAACATGTCGGGCGGATGAGATAAGCGAGTCGACATCTGGCGTTACCGGGGAATATCAGAAAAATGTCATGGTTATGTGATGATTTAGTCTGGGATTTTACTTCAGAGAAACGGGTGTCTGTTTAGTCAACAAAATAATCACAAACGCAACGGATGGGTTCTCGACGTTATTCACGACAGGCTCGTACATTACAGCGAGTAATAAAAAACCCGATATGCAAAGTCAAACCAATATTCATAATGTCTTTTTATTCACAACAATAAATAATTTAATAACAATCATTGAAATGAATGATGATTTGTATAAGGAATATACGCTACCGCCCCACCCTGATAACATGATCTGCACATTGCCATCTTAACGTCGTTAAACACTGGCTTAATAGTGGATATTTCAAATTAGGAATTTATTAAATTCACCTGATGAATATCATAAGCAAATAGCATAGAAAATAATGACAACTCCCCCGAGGGGACCATTTCCAAAGCACTGCACCACCACCTGGTGCCCGGATGATCTTGCTTCAGTGGTAAGAGTACCTGATTCATTGTTCCCAAAATGGTGTTTTCCCCTGCCCCTCCAATAATGTGCAGCTCTCACGTGATAATCTATTGATTAGGTTATATTAAGAATCAATATTTAAAATACATCCATTTTCTTGAATAAATCAACATGTTTATTAATCAATTGCTGTTTTAGCTCTGACTCATCAAGCTCTCCATATTTGTCCTACAGATAATTGCGAATAAATACAGAGAACGCCATTTATCCTTTTAGCATACCTGCCGGATATTTTTATTTGTATTAATATTAATTGCATCTCCAACTCCGAGCATATCCATCATTAAAAAAATTTTGAGATTATAGAATACCTGTGATAACAAGTGAAACATCTGCACAATGTGAATAGTTAGTTTCTTTTCAGAGGAAATGAAATAGACACGCTGAATGAAAGGGAGAGTGATATAAATTAAAAAACATAACGTGAATTTAATTAATTACGCCCATCATTGTGGATAAAGTTACTGAATAATAAATAACATAATCTTCTGGTATCCCACTCAAATAATTTCATTCCTTTTTAGTATTTCTTGTAACGTTGGTAACTGACATACAGCATCAGCAATCGCACTGATATTCGTGGCATTATCCTGAAACCATTCATGCCCAGGCCCCCATGTGCGCATAGTGCAAAGATAACAGTCCACCAGCGTTAGTTGCTCACCAAACGCATAAGGTTCAGCGGTCAATTGTGAATTCAGCCAGATATAAAGCGATTTACGATATTCAATAACATTCTTCTTTAACTGTTCGGGTGCGTCAGGAGCCCAACGCTCAGGGTAATCGGCGAAAGTGAATGTTGGATAGACATTAGCAACCAGCCAGACCAATAGCCGTTGAAACTGCTGACGTTCGGCGCGCCCAACCGGTGGCGCAAGGTCCGGGCGACGATCGAGAACCATCAATGCAATCGCCGCTGTCTCCGTCATAATCTCGTCATTTTCCAATGCCAGTGTCGGAACCTGACACAACGGGTTCAGGGTTTTCAATAACTCGCGTGAAGCTCCCTCGTGGTCAAAACCACTGACATCAACGAACTGATAAGGAATATCAGCCAGTGTTAGCATCAGCTCACTGATTGTAGAGCCCCATCCGGGTACGCCATACACCTTAATCATATGCCCCTCACAATCTTTTAAAGATTAAGTGTAGGACAGTACACAGGTTAACCAGCAAAAGGATTTGTCATTTTTTCGTCAGTTGTATTAATCCCCTTCAGGATTGTAAGGGGATGTTTTGCATCGTTTATCGATAACGGGTAGGATGCTGCGCCGATAGTTTTATACCCATAAAGAATAATGGTGATAACTATCATCGCCAGGATGAATAAACATTGTTCATGGCAACTTATATGACTTTTTCATTAAAGCAATCAGGGAGAGCAATGAGTAAACACGACACCGACACTTCAGATCAACACGCCGCGAAACGCCGCTGGCTTAATGCCCACGAAGAGGGGTATCACAAAGCGATGGGCAATCGCCAGGTACAGATGATCGCCATTGGCGGCGCGATTGGCACCGGCTTGTTTTTAGGTGCAGGAGCCCGACTGCAAATGGCGGGTCCAGCACTGGCACTGGTTTATTTAATTTGTGGCTTGTTTTCGTTTTTTATTCTGCGTGCATTGGGTGAGCTGGTGCTACACCGCCCTTCCAGTGGCAGTTTTGTCTCTTATGCCCGTGAGTTTTTGGGTGAGAAAGCCGCTTATGTTGCTGGCTGGATGTACTTCATCAACTGGGCGATGACGGGGATTGTTGATATTACCGCCGTCGCTCTGTATATGCATTACTGGGGTGCGTTTGGCGGCGTGCCGCAGTGGGTCTTTGCGCTCGCTGCACTTACCATCGTTGGCACCATGAATATGATCGGTGTGAAATGGTTTGCGGAGATGGAGTTCTGGTTTGCGCTTATTAAAGTGCTCGCCATTGTGACCTTTTTGGTCGTGGGTACAGTGTTCCTCGGTAGTGGTCAGCCGCTGGATGGCAACACCACTGGCTTTCATTTAATCACCGATAATGGCGGCTTCTTCCCCCACGGTTTGCTGCCTGCGCTGGTGTTGATTCAGGGCGTAGTGTTTGCTTTTGCCTCCATTGAAATGGTGGGTACAGCTGCCGGAGAATGTAAAGATCCGCAGACCATGGTGCCTAAAGCGATTAACAGTGTGATTTGGCGTATTGGCCTGTTTTACGTCGGCTCCGTGGTGTTGCTGGTTATGTTATTGCCGTGGAGCGCGTATCAGGCGGGGCAAAGTCCGTTCGTGACGTTTTTCTCTAAACTGGGTGTGCCATATATCGGCAGCATTATGAACATTGTGGTGCTGACCGCTGCCCTCTCCAGCCTGAATTCAGGTCTGTACTGCACCGGACGTATTCTGCGCTCAATGGCGATGGGCGGTTCCGCACCGAGTTTTATGGCGAAAATGAGTCGTCAGCATGTACCGTATGCCGGGATTCTGGCGACACTGGTTGTGTATGTCGTCGGCGTATTCCTCAACTATCTGGTGCCGTCGCGCGTATTTGAGATTGTGTTGAACTTCGCGTCGCTGGGAATCATCGCTTCATGGGCGTTTATCATCGTGTGCCAGATGCGCCTGCGTAAAGCGATTAAAGAAGGCAAAGCAGCGGATGTCAGTTTTAAACTGCCTGGCGCGCCCTTCACTTCCTGGCTGACATTACTGTTTTTACTGAGTGTCCTTGTGCTGATGGCGTTCGATTACCCGAACGGGACTTATACTATCGCGGCGCTGCCGATTATCGGTATTCTGCTGGTTATAGGCTGGTTTGGTGTGCGCAAACGCGTTGCCGAAATTCACAGCACTGCGCCAGTCGTCGAGGAAGATGAAGAAAAACAGGAAATTGTGTTTAAGCCTGAAACGGCGAGTTAATTGCAAAGTTGCCCGGCTACGTGCCGGGCAACTTCAAATTACTGACGAAGGTGCCGGATACGGCGTGATCAAAGTCAGGCAAGTCTCTCCGTTATCACCCTCGCCATGTCTATTACAGCGCAATACGAATCACATCGTCTGGCTGGGTAGCTTCCTGCTGTTTAGTGGATTTTTGTTTCACACTGACATACAGCGTTTTGCCATCGGCAGACAGCGCCAGGCTGTTTGGATGAGTCGGCGTATCGAACGTTTTCACCACTTTATAGCTTTTCGCGTCAATCACACTGACTTTACCTGCCTGACGATGCGTTACGTAGGCTTCATTACGCGCTGAGTTAAACAGTACAGCCAGTGATTCCGGTGCCGCAACCTTCGCCAGAATATTGCCATTACGGGTATCGACCACTAACACTTCTGCGGCTTTAGAATCGGTGATAAATGCACGCTGCCTGGCGGTATCAAGGCTAATGTTGATAAAGAAGTGCTCTTTGCCGTCATCCAGCAGCTTTTTACGGCTGAGGATTTTATTGTCGGCGGTGTCGATGGTAATCAATTCGCCGTCAGCGTTAGTGGTGTAAAGACGTTTGCCTTTGCTATCCAGCGCCAGACCGGTACTCATTTTACCGGTGTTCTGGATGGCGGTTTTCAGTTTGATATTCTCGCCATCAACGACCCAAATCACGCTCTCTTTACCAATACCACTGATGTAAACGGTGTTCGTGGCATCATCAGCTACCAGCTCACGCGGTTGCAGCGGGCGCACCTCTTCCGTGCGCTTACGATCATCCAGCACCAGACGGCCTTTCACTTCGCCCGTTTTGGCATCTATCGCCGTGACCGCGCTGTTTACGGTGTTACCAAACCACAACGTCTGAGTCGTGTTATTGATGGTGGCACCAAACGGCTTGAGATCGTTATGGATCGCCTGCGTCACTTCCAGAGTGACCGGATCAAGACGATAAACCACGCCACCTTTATCCAGTTTGCGGCTTTGCGAAGTGGCGAGCCACAGCGCGTTTTCTTGCTGGCTATAAGCCATTTCGTAGGCACCTTTACCTACCGCTTTACGCAGCATTTCTTCTGCGGCCTGCGTACTGAATGATGAAGCAACAAGCAATGAACCTAACAGTAATGAACCACGCAGGCGCAATGAAAACAGATGACGTAAATGCATGACGACTCCCTTTGATGAACCGATATTTTTGCTGCTTCACAATGCTTCGCTAAGCGTAATCATCGTTACGCTCTTGTTATAAATGGGAATGGTAATCATTATTTTCTCAAATGTGGAGCATTTCTTGCCGTTACGACTACAATTTTCTCAATTACTTAACGTATTGTGCCGTTTCATTTTCCATAAATTTACAATTTCATTACCATGACGGCGTTTTCCCATTCTTAACCTGGCTTTTTTCATGAAGATTTTTTCCGTCCGACAGACCGTTTTGCCCGCACTGCTTGTCCTTTCCCCCGTTGTTTTTGCCGCTGATGAACAGACCATGATTGTCAGTGCCGCGCCGCAGGTGGTTTCAGAACTGGATACCCCTGCAGCAGTAAGCGTGGTGGATGGCGAGGAGATGCGCCTGGCAACACCGCGCATTAACTTGTCCGAATCACTGACCGGCGTGCCTGGTTTGCAGGTACAAAACCGGCAGAACTATGCGCAAGATTTACAGCTGTCGATTCGCGGATTTGGCTCCCGTTCCACTTACGGAATTCGCGGTATTCGCCTGTATGTGGACGGTATTCCCGCCACCATGCCCGACGGGCAAGGGCAAACATCCAACATCGATTTAAGCAGTGTGCAAAATGTGGAAGTGCTGCGTGGCCCCTTCTCTGCCCTGTATGGCAACGCGTCTGGCGGTGTAATGAATGTCACCACCCAGACCGGACAACAGCCACCAACCATTGAAGCCAGTAGTTACTACGGCAGTTTTGGCAGCTGGCGCTATGGGCTGAAAGCAACGGGCGCAACGGGAGACGGCACACAGCCCGGCGATGTCGATTACACCGTCTCAACCACGCGTTTTACGACCCACGGCTATCGTGACCATAGTGGCGCACAGAAAAATTTAGCCAATGCCAAACTGGGCGTACGCATTGATGAAGCCAGCAAATTAAGCCTGATTTTCAATAGTGTGGATATCAAAGCAGATGACCCTGGTGGGCTAACCAAAGCAGAATGGAAGGCGAATCCACAACAAGCGCCTCGTGCAGAACAGTACGACACGCGAAAAACCATCAAGCAAACTCAGGCTGGGTTGCGCTATGAACGTAGCCTGAGTTCGCGGGATGATATGAGTGTGATGATGTATGCCGGAGAGCGAGAAACGACCCAGTATCAGTCAATACCCATGGCACCACAACTTAACCCGTCACATGCGGGCGGCGTGATTACCCTGCAACGCCATTACCAGGGAATAGACAGCCGCTGGACACACCGTGGTGAACTGGGCGTTCCGGTCACGTTCACTACCGGCCTGAACTACGAAAACATGAGTGAAAACCGCAAGGGCTACAATAACTTCCGCCTGAATAGCGGCATGCCGGAGTACGGGCAAAAAGGTGAGTTGCGTCGCGACGAACGCAATCTGATGTGGAACATCGATCCCTATTTACAGACGCAGTGGCAGCTGAGCGAAAAACTGTCGCTGGATGCTGGCGTGCGCTACAGCTCCGTGTGGTTTGATTCCAACGACCATTACGTTACTCCGGGTAACGGCGATGACAGCGGTGATGCCAGTTATCACAAATGGCTACCTGCCGGATCGCTAAAATATGCAATGACCGATGCCTGGAATATCTATCTGGCAGCCGGGCGTGGTTTTGAAACGCCGACGGTTAATGAGCTGTCTTATCGTGCTGATGGGCAAAGCGGTATGAACTTTGGTTTAAAACCATCCACCAACGATACAATTGAGATCGGCAGTAAAACGCGTATTGGTGATGGGCTGCTTAGTCTCGCATTGTTCCAGACCGACACCGATGATGAAATTGTTGTCGATAGCAGTAGCGGTGGGCGTACGACTTACAAAAATGCCGGAAAGACCCGTCGTCAAGGCGTTGAACTGGCATGGGATCAACGTTTCGCGGGAGATTTTCGCGTAAACGCGTCCTGGACCTGGCTTGATGCGACCTATCGCAGCAATGTTTGCAACGAACAGGATTGTAACGGTAATCGGATGCCAGGGATCGCCCGTAATATGGGCTTTGCGTCGATAGGTTATGTACCGGAAGATGGTTGGTATGCAGGCACGGAAGCGCGTTATATGGGCGATATTATGGCAGATGATGAAAATACGGCAAAAGCGCCGTCTTATACTCTCGTCGGCTTATTCACCGGGTATAAATACAATTACCACAATTTAACTGTGGATTTATTTGGTCGTGTCGATAATTTATTCGATAAAGAATACGTTGGTTCTGTCATTGTCAATGAGTCAAACGGGCGATATTACGAACCTGCGCCCGGACGAAATTATGGTGTCGGCGTGAATATTGCGTTGAGATTTGAGTAATTACCTTGATGCCCGGTATTTTCCGGGCATTTACTTTAACGATTGTATTGCTGGTATAAAATAGCAATATTTTGTTGCATAATTTCAGCAAGACAATGTTTGCATCCCTCTTTGTCTTTTGCTTTTAACGCGGCGAGTAATAGACGATAGTTTTCTATACGCTCCCGTAATTCCGCTGGATTAATCTCTTCATAGAGATAATGTAAACCAGGTCCCATCCTGACCCACAGTTGTTCAATCATCTCACACAGGATGGGCATATTTGAGCGATGATAAATCGCTAAGCGAAATAGCCTGTTTACATTAATGATTTGTTCCATGTCGCCCTTTTCTTGCGCCTGCTGTAATTTCTCGAGCAATTCCTGGAGTTCCGCCAGGTCTTGGGGGGTGAGGTGTTCAACAGCCAGAGCAACTGCCATTAATTCCAGTTCGTAGCGGATCCGATTGATTTCGTCTAATTGACGTTTCCCCACTTCCGGAACTGTAAATGCTTGCGCTGGTGCGACAGAAAGCGCATTCACCGAAACCAGACGTAATAATGCTTCACGCACAGGTGTAATACTCATACCTAATTGCTCCGCCAGATTTTTAGTAATCAGGCGTGCGCCAGGTTTTAGTGCGCCAATACTAAGCTGATGTTTCAGGTCGTTCTCAACCTGCAGAGTCAAACTGACATGTTTCATTTTTCCCGTTCCAGGCATTTTAATTCCTTCGCGTGTTTTCTGTCCAACCCTGCCTGCATGGCAGAAGGAGTTCACCTAGTGTATTAAAGTGAATAATCATAAACCACTCACCTTTGTTGTTATTAGCAGCAGAACAATGATGTGGTTAGTTAATTAAAGCTGAAAATAAGCTTTTTGCCTGGATTTTTATGGCGGCTTACGCCGCCGTTGAAACTTTAATCATCACCCGCCACGCGGATCACCACTTTGCCGAAGTTTTTACCCTTCAGCAGGCCGATAAACGTCTGTGGCGCATTCTCTAAACCGTCAGTAATTTCTTCGCGGTAGTGGATTTTATCCTCTTTCACCCATTGCCCCATCTCCCTCTGAAACTCATGGATGCGGTGACCATAATCCTGAGCGATAATAAAACCTTGCAAGCGAATACGTTTTTTCAGCACTGTAGCCATCAACAGAGGTAAACGATCCGGACCGGGTGGTAGCTCTGTAGCGTTATAGCTGCTCACTAATCCGCAGACGGGAATGCGCGCAGATGTATTAAGTAACGGTAGCACCGCATCGAATACCTTACCGCCCACGTTTTCATAATAGATATCAATACCTTTTGGGCACGCTTTCGCCAGTTGTTCGGCAAAATCATCCGCGTGGTGATCAAGACAAACATCGAAGCCTAACACCTCGGTAGCATGGCGGCATTTTTCCGCGCCACCGGCTACCCCCACCACTCTGCAACCTTTAAGTTTGCCGATTTGCCCCACCGTCGCCCCCACTGGTCCTGTCGCCGCAGCTACCACCAACGTTTCGCCCTCTTTAGGCTGACCGATATCCAGTAGGCCCATATAAGCGGTAAAGCCTGGCATCCCTAGCACACCCAGCGACCACGATGGATTTTGCGGATGATCGCCAAGTTTCACCAGATCATCACCACTGGATATGTCATAGTCTTGCCATCCACTGTAGCCCAGCACCCAGTCGCCAGACTGATAATCAGGATGATTCGACTCCACGACACGGCTCACCGTACCGCCGACCATCACGCCGCCAATATCAACCGGCGGTGAATAAGATGGCTCATCGCTCATACGTCCACGCATATACGGGTCCAGGGACAAATAAACTGTGCGCAGTAACACCTGTCCTTCACCCGGTGTGGCGACATCATCTTCTTCAAGACGGAAATTCTCCGGAACCGGTACGCCATGTGGACGCGAGGCCAGAACCCAACGTCGATTACGCTGCTTTTGTTGCCCCATAATGCTCTCCTGTGCTTTTGGCATGAATCCATCAATAGTAGCAGGCTCGCAGGATTGGTTTTGTTTGCAGCCGTCACACCCCCTCTGCAACACGCAATAATTTCATCGAGGAATCCGTTGCTTCGGGCTGTTTTCGATAGTATTGATAACATCATCATCATTATTTTATTGAGGCCAGACATGTCCATCCGTTTTGCCCGCAAAGCCGACTGTGCTGCCATTGCGGAAATTTATAACCACGCCGTGTTGTATACGGCGGCTATCTGGAATGACCAAACGGTGGATGCAGATAACCGCATTGCCTGGTTTGAAGCGCGGACCATAGCAGGTTATCCGGTGCTGGTAAGTGAAGAAGATGGCGTAGTGACGGGATATGCCTCATTTGGCGACTGGCGTAGTTTCGATGGTTTTCGCCATACCGTGGAACATTCGGTTTATGTCCATCCCGATCATCAGGGCAAAGGTCTGGGGCGTAAATTGTTAAGCCGATTGATTGATGAAGCGCGAGATTGCGGGAAGCATGTCATGGTCGCCGGGATCGAATCGCAAAATCAGGCCTCGCTGCATCTGCACCAGTCGCTGGGATTTGTCGTCACCGCACAAATGCCGCAGGTGGGCACTAAATTTGGGCGCTGGCTGGATCTGACATTTATGCAGTTGCAACTCGACGAACGCACTGAACCGGACGCGATTGGATGAATCAGTCGCTCACCCTTGCCTTTTTGATTGCCGCCGGAATTGGTCTGGTAGTCCAGAACACGCTGATGGTGCGCATCACCCAGACCTCCTCTACCATTCTCATCGCCATGTTGCTGAACTCACTGGTGGGGATTGTGCTCTTTGTTTCTATTTTATGGTTTAAACAAGGTATGGCGGGGTTTGGCGAACTGGTGTCCAGCGTGCGCTGGTGGACACTTATACCCGGCTTGCTGGGATCGTTTTTTGTCTTTGCCAGTATCAGCGGATATCAGAATGTGGGAGCGGCGACAACTATTGCAGTACTGGTCGCCAGCCAGCTGATTGGCGGTCTGGTGCTGGATATCTTCCGCAGTCATGGCGTACCACTACGGACATTGTTCGGCCCAATTTGTGGCGCAATTTTACTTGTGGTTGGCGCCTGGTTGGTAGCCAGACGCTCATTTTAATCACAGGATGGTGCCGCCTTTGGTTAACTGTTCATGGCGCGCTTCCATATCTTCTTTATGCTTGCGACCGTGATGAGCAATAGCGGTGCGCAAACGCTGCTGCTGGGTGTAGCGATCTTCCCGACTTAACTCCGCGTCATCGCTCAGAGCGATTAATAATTCGTTCATATGGGCAATGACGCTCTCTTCAATCGCGGCATCCACGCGCGCGATGACTTCATCCAGATGCGACATACTTTCTCCTTAGCCACTTGTGAAATTTATCGATTCATCCAAATGATATAAGTCTGCGTGGTGCCGTCAAGCCAGTGAGTAAGATTTAAAACAGTGAAAACAACAGCGCCACCGGGAAACTCATCGGCCATGTTGCCCCCACCAGAAAGGCGCTTAAGAAACGGATGCGTTTCTTATCGTGAGAAAGAAACCAGGTGATAAGAAATGCGATTGCTGCCATAACCGCATAAAAAACAAGCATGTGTTGATAGAGAGACATGTACGGGCGTCCAGCCAGATGAATAAAACGCGCGCAAATATGCGTCATTTTTTGATGTGCATCAAGTTTTTTCACCAGTTAGAGAAAAAATCATCAAACAGCAACTTGCCCTTATCCATCTTCAGAATGAGTATTATTGCGGATTTTCTTAACCCGTACTATACACATAGGGGCAATGATAAAAGGTGGCAAAAATGAATGTTTCCAGTAGAACTGTAGTACTGATAAATGTCTTTGCTGCTGTTGGTTTGTTTACTCTTATCTCTATGAGATTTGGCTGGTTTATTTGATGTAGTGATTTTGCACGCAGCACGTACTGTCAGAGAAATCAGTGCTCTGACAGTACGCAAGATCATCTCATACTCTTACGATCTGCAATATTATCCTTAATGTTTAACCATGACGTGGCGGACGACGGTGTAATCCTCCAGCCCATAAAGTGACATATCCTTGCCGTAACCAGAAAGTTTCTGCCCACCGTGCGGCATTTCACTTACCAGCATGAAATGGGTATTGACCCAGGTACAACCATATTGCAGCCGTGCGCTGACGCGATGCGCCCTGCCCACATCTTTCGTCCATACCGAAGATGCAAGTCCGTACTGGCTGTCATTCGCCCAGTTCACCACCTGTTCTTCGTTGTCGAAGGGCGTAACACTCACTACTGGACCAAATACCTCTTTTTGCACGATGGCATCGTCCTGTAATGCGCCAGCCAGCAGCGTCGGCGCATAGTAATAGCCATTACCCTTGCGCTTTTCACCGCCAGTGATCACTTTGATGTGCCCTGTCGCTTTCGCCTCTTCTACTGCCTTGCTGACGCGTTCGAGATGCGCCAGCGAGCTTAAAGGTCCAAGCTCCGTAGACTCGTCATCCGGCGCACCAGATTTTAACGTTGCCACCGCAGCACCCAGTTTTTCCACCAGCGTATCGTAAATGCCTTTTTGCGCGTAGATCCGACAAGCCGCAGTACAATCCTGTCCAGCATTGTAATAGCCAAATGTACGTACACCTTCGACCACTGCTTCAATATCCGCATCATCAAAAACAATCACTGGCGCTTTGCCACCAAGTTCCATATGAGTACGCTTAATGGACGACGCGGTATGGCTGATGATGTGCTCGCCGGTGGCGATAGAGCCCGTCAGCGACACCATCCGCACTTTGGGATGACCGGTCAGCGGATCACCCACCGTTTTGCCTCTGCCAAACAGTACGTTAATCACGCCTGCCGGGAAGATATCTTTCGCCAGCTCTGCCAACTTCAACGCGGTCAGCGGGGTAATTTCTGATGGTTTAAGCACTACGCAGTTCCCTGCCGCCAGCGCCGGAGCCAGTTTCCACGCTGCCATCATCAGCGGATAATTCCACGGTGCGATAGAAGCCACGACCCCCAACGGATCGCGACGGATCATCGAAGTATGACCTTCAAGATATTCACCTGCCGCCAGACCATTCAGACAGCGCGCCGCACCCGCGAAAAAGCGAAAAACATCGACAATCGCCGGGATTTCATCATTGAACGCACTATGCAGCGGTTTGCCACAATTACGGGACTCCAGTTCGGCAAAAACCTGACCATTTTCTTCGATAACATCAGCCAGTTTCAGCAGACATTCCGCACGCACTTTCGGCGTGGTTTGCCCCCATTCGGCAAATGCTGCATCTGCCGCGCGCACAGCAGCATCGACCTGCTCTGCGGATGCCTCGGCAATCTCCAGTAAAACGTCCCCCGTTGCCGGATTATAGACAGGCTGTTTTTCCCCTTCGCCGCTAACCAGTTCTCCGTTAATCAGTAACTTATGTTGCATAGCATATTCCTGTATCAGTGGTTATTGACCATTGTCGCCTTCGCGGGTTAGCCACCAAGCCCCCAGGATCGGCAAGGTTGTTACCAACATAACCAGCAGTGCCACCACGTTAGTTACCGGTACATCACGCGGTCGCCCAAGCTGATTGAGCAACCACAACGGTAACGTTCGTTCATGACCTGCCGTAAAAGTCGTAACGATGATTTCATCGAACGACAAGGCAAACGCCAGCATTCCTCCTGCCAGTAGCGCCGAACTGAGATTCGGCAACACTACGTAGCGGAAGGTTTGCCAGCCATTGGCCCCAAGATCCATTGACGCCTCAACCAGACTCCACGAGGTGCGGCGAAAACGGGCGATGACATTGTTAAACACCACCACTACGCAAAAAGTCGCATGACCGACCACGATGGTGAAAAATCCCGGCTCCAGATTGATGGTTTTAAAAGCGGTTAATAGCGCCAGACCAGTGACAATGCCCGGCAGCGCAATGGGCAGCAGCAGTAACAGCGAAATGGCGTTTTTGCCGAAAAAGTCTCGTCGCCACAGCGCGGCAGCTGCCAGCGTCCCTAACACCAGCGCAATTAATGTCGCCAGCGCCGCCACTTTAAGTGACAGTGTCACGGCATCAAGAATATCACTACGCCGTGCTGCCACGCTAAACCAGCGCAGCGTCAGGCCCTGCGGTGGAAAACTAAACGCCGCATCTTCAGTGTTAAACGCATAGGCGGCGATTATCAGGATGGGAAAATGTAGGAAAACAACGCCGCCCCAGGCCGCCAGTTTGAGGAAAAACGGTGCGCGTTCAGAGTGCATCGAACGCTCCCAGACGTTTCACGAACGCCAGGTACAGTGCGATGAGAACAATCGGCACCAGGGTGAATGCCGCCGCCATCGGCATATTGCCAATCGCCCCCTGCTGGGAATAAACCATATTGCCGATAAAATATCCTGGAGGACCAACCAGCTGCGGGACGATAAAATCGCCCAGTGTGAGTGAGAAGGTAAAGATAGAGCCAGCGGCAATACCCGGGATTGCCAGCGGCAGCACCACATAGCGAAAGGTTTGTCGTGGACGTGCGCCGAGATCAGCCGACGCCTGCAACAATGACGGCGGCAAACGCTCAAGCGCCGCCTGAACGGGCAGGATCATGAACGGCAACCAGATATAGAGAAACACCAGAAAGCGCCCCAGCCCGGAAGTTGACAGCGTATTTCCGCCCACCGCAGGTAATGTAAGGAACGCAGTCAGCAGTGGTTCCAGCCCAAGATGTTGTAAAAACCACTGAGCCACGCCATCTTTTGCCAGCAATAACGTCCAGGCATAGGCTTTAACAATGTAGCTCGCCCACATCGGCAACATTACCGCAATATAAAAAAAAGCTTTCATTTTCCCGCTGGTATAGCGCGCCATATACCACGCCATTGGAAAAGCCAGAATGGCGCTGGCGATAGTGACTGCCACAGCCATAGTCAGCGTGCGGAGAATGATGTCGTAATTCGCCGGATTAAACAGCGCACGGATATTCGCCAGCGTCAGTTCCGGCGTTACCGACATGGTGAAATCGTCAAAAGTATAAAATCCCTGCCATAACAGTGTCAGCAGCGAGCCGAAATAGACAATGCCAAACCACATTAGCGGGCCAAGCAGCAGTAAAAACAGCCCCAGCCCCGGATTACGCCAGAAGAAACCGGACACCTTACCCAGACCTGGACGTGAAGGTGATTGCAATACATTCATCGCCATTCACCTCTCCTCAACCAGCGGCACCATCACATCACGCGACCAGGAAACCATCACCTGTTGTCCGGGCGTGAGCGTGGCAGGCAGTTCTTCGCCTGTCATATTGGCCTGACTCACAAGCAGTTTTTCACCGCCGTTCAATTTCAGTTCAAAACGAGTTGCCGCGCCCTGATATTGCACCGCCTGGATCGTGCCATTGGCCTGCAGTTCACCAGGGGTGTTGAGGCGGATATGTTCCGGTCGCAGGGCGAAGCTTCCCGTCATGCCACAAAGTTTCTCTGCCATCAGTCCATCAAAAACGTTGGATGTCCCGACGAATCCGGCAACAAACGGCGTGCGCGGGCGCATATAGAGATCGCGCGGGGAATCGACCTGCTCAATGCGTCCATTATTGAAAACCGCCACACGATCGGACATCGATAACGCTTCGCCCTGATCGTGGGTAACGAAGATAAAAGTGATACCGAGAGACTGTTGCAGTTTTTTCAGTTCCAGCTGCATCTGCTCACGCAATTTGAGATCCAGTGCGCCGAGCGGTTCATCCAACAGCAATACGCGCGGTTCATTCACCAATGCTCTGGCGATAGCAACCCGCTGGCGCTGACCACCAGAAAGTTGTGACGGTTTACGTTGCTGTACAAACCCCAACGCCACTTTCTCCAGCGCCTCTTGCGCCATTGCGTGCCGCTGCTTTTTATTCACGCCTTTGACCATCAGCCCATAGGCGACATTGTCAAGAATCGACATATGCGGAAATAGCGCGTAGTCCTGAAAGACAGTATTCACGTCCCGCTCCCACGGTGGCAGATTGCTGGCGGGTTTACCAAAGATAGAGATAGCCCCGCCGGAAAGCTGTTCGAAGCCAGCAATCAGGCGCAGGCAGGTGGTTTTGCCGGAGCCGGACGGCCCCAGCATAGAGAAGAACTCACCATCTTTTATCGCAATACTGACGCCATCTACTGCGCGCACGTCACCGTACAACCGCGAGACGTTGTCAAACTCCACTGCGTACGTCATAAAGCACCCCAGCGAAGTTAGCGACCGCCCATAATGGCAATGTAATCCTGCGTCCAGCGACTGTAGGGAACAAACTTGCCCCCTTCTGCTATAGGCGTTTTCCAGAAGGCGATTTTGTCGAAATAGTTAAAACCGTTGGTTTCACAACCTTTTTCGCCTAATAACGGACTGGCTTTACACCCTTCCGGCACTACCGGTAACGAGCCAAACCAGGCCGCCACATCGCCCTGCACTTTTGGCGTTAATGACCAGTTCATCCATTTGTAGGCGCAAACCGGATGTTTCGCTTCGCTATGCAGCATGGTGGTATCAGCCCAACCGGTAACACCCTCCTTCGGGAAAACGGTAGCAACAGGCTGGCCTTCGGCTTTCAGGGCGTTGGCCTGATAGGGCCAGGCACTGGAAGCAACCACACCCTCGTTTTTGAAATCGCTCATTTGCACGGTAGTGTCATGCCAGTAGCGATGGATCAAACTGTGTTGAGCGCGCAGCACTTTCAGCACCGCCTGGTACTGTTCTTCGGTTAGTTGATACGGATCGCTGATGCCCAACTGCGGCTGAGTGGCTTTAACGAACAACGCAGCGTCCGCAATGTAGATAGGGCCATCATAAGCCTGAACGCGGCCTTTATTGCTCTTGCCGTCCGGCAGATTTTGCTCAACAAAAACCACTTGCCAGTTATCCGGCGGCGTCGGGAAGGTTTTAGTGTTGTACATCAGCAGGTTCGGCCCCCATTGGTAAGGTGTGCCGTAAACTTTGCCGCCAACATTAAACCAGTCGCCTTTAACCACGCGCGGATCGAGCGTTTTCCAGTTGGGAATCAAGGCGGTATTAATCGGCTGCACGCGTTTGCCCATAATCAAACGCAGCGAGGCATCGCCGGATGCCGTAACCAGATCGTAACCCCCTTTGGTCATCAGACTGACCATTTCATCGGAAGTCGCGGCGGTTTTCACATTCACCGCGCAGCCTGTCTCTTTTTCAAATTGCGTTACCCAGTCGTATTGTTTATCAGTTTGTCCGCGTTCGATGTATCCCGGCCAGGCGATAATATCCAGTCGCCCTTCCGGTTTATCTAAATTGGTAGGTGGTTCGGCGGCGTGAGCGGTCATTATTGTCATGGTGAGCGCACACAGGCTGCTGCGGGCAAATGTCTTGCTCATAAGGTCTTACTCCTGTCGTAATTAATTGTTCAGCCGCCGTGCCGTAAAAATATCTCCTTGTTTAACCATAGACGGCGGCTTGCAGGCACACCTTCGCCCCTGAGAAAATTTAATCAGGTTGTGAGCTACCGCGCATTATGCCGTCTGTAAGGTTATCTTCTGGAGTATAGACAAGGGGTTAGGAAATATGACTGCTATTCGAAATTCATATTACCCAATCTAAGAGGAATTAAATTAAACGCTATTACAGCCGTTCTTGAATAAGTTTGCCTAATTGTTTTACCGCCTGTTCTTCACGTTCTCCCCACTGCCACGCGGTATTAAAACGAAAAAAACGTGACCAGTTTTCACCGGTAGAAAACATTTTACCCGGCGCAATACTGATATGATGCGTCAGTGCCGCCAGGCTTAATTCGCCGGCATCTAACGGCTCGGGGAGCTCCAGCCAGAGAAAATAACCGCTGTCACTATGATGAATTTTAACTTCCGCAGGCAGATAACGCAGCAGTGCCTGCCAGGCACGTTGTTTACGTTCCGCAAGCTGGCGACGCAGGCGACGAAGATGGGCGTCGTATCGGCGCGTGGAAAGGTAATCCACCAGCGCAAGTTGCATCGGTGAGCTGGTGGAAAGCGTACTCATCAACTGCAAGCGTTGAATTTTACGTGCATGTTTTCCGGCGGCGACCCAACCAATACGAAAACCAGGCACCAGACATTTCGAAAACGAAGAGCAATGCAAAACGCCATCGTGGCGATCCCACGCTTTCGCAGGCAGCGGTTTTTCCCGTCCAAAATAAAGTTCGCTGTAAACGTCATCTTCAATCAGCGTTACGTTGTACTGATTGAGTAACGCCACCAGTTGTGCTTTTTTTTGCGGCGTTAAGGTAAATCCGAGTGGGTTCTGGCTATTAGTCATCAGCCAGCACGCTTTCACCGGATAATCCTGCAACGCCAGTTCCAGCGCCTGAAGATCGATCCCTTCTTTAACATCCGTCGCCACCGATAACGCCTTCAGCCGTAGCCGCTCCAGCGCCTGCAACGCACCGTAGAAACAAGGATTCTCTACTATCACCCAATCGCCCGGTTCAGTTACCGCTTGCAAACTGAGGTTTAATGCCTCTAACGCCCCGGCAGTAATGACAATTTCATCAGGAGAAATGGTGATGCCCTGTAAGGCATAGCGACGAGCAATAGCCTGACGCAGTTCTGCGTTTCCTGGCGGTAAGTTTTCAATCACGCTCATCGCCGTGGCGGTTTTGCTTACCTGCGCCAGCGAGCGGTTTAGTTGTTGGAGGGGGAAAAGTCGCGGGTCGGGAAAGGCCGAGGCAAACGGAACGACCGACGGATCGCGACTGGCCTGCAACATATCAAAAATATAAGTGTTGATATCGACTGCTTCATCTCGAGTGACTGGAATGACTGGCGCTTTCGGCATTTTTATTGCCTGTGGCGCAACGTAATAACCCGACTGCGGTCGTGCGATAATATATCCCTGACTTTCGAGCAACTGATAGGCATGGCTGACAGTCATAAAGCTCATGCCTGAAAGCGCCACCTGGTCACGCAACGAAGGCAAACGATCGCCGGGTTGCCAGATACCCGACGCAATCTGCTCGCGTAATTGTTCTGCAAGCTGCTGGTATTTTTTCATTATCGAATCGTAATTATGTGCAGATGATTCGGCAGTCTATATCAGTTGTTAAAAATGACAACTTTTCGTTAACTGTAATTAAACCATCACCAGCGATAACTCTTTGCCAAGCGCCTTTGCCGCAAGCTGGACGGCGTCGATTTTTGTCGCATGGTGCAAGTTAAATAGGCGAGTAATCTCCTGTTTAGGTTTGCCAATTCGCCTGGCTAACTCTTGCTGAGTGATTTCTGACTGTAAAAAAGCATTTAACAGCAATACCTTAGAGGCGACGCTCAAAGGTACTTCAATAAAGTGATCATGACTATTTAATGGCGAAGGTAACGGGATAAGCTCGTTATCTTCAAAATAAAAATCAAATGCGGTCAGTAAAGCATCTTTTGCCGCTTCCATCGCTTCAGCGACAGTTTCGCCCTGCGTCAACGCTTCAGGGATATCCACAAAAGAAACCATATAACCGCCTTCCGGCGCGGGTGTAAGAGTGACGGGATAACGCATAATTTCGACTGTCTCTCGCATGTCATTAACCTTTTTAATTGGCGATTAACTCAAACCGAGTTGTTTCAGGATTGCTTTACGCAGGAGTGACGCGGCATGACACTGCGCCTCCCATGAAACCTGAGTTTCAAATGGTTGCGGCCATTCGCTACATCGACGCCCTGAGATTCGAGCCAACGTCTGAACTCGCTTTGTTTCACATCGCCTCCCTGCCGCTGAGTATATCAACAAAGTAAACATTATTGTTTACCTCCGTGTGTAATTTGCTCGAAAATAGCACTAAATCGCCGCAACGGCAGAATGCCATGCAAAATCAGGAAGGAAGATTCCAGAATTTCTTTGCGCTAATTTGCAAAACTGAATAATAACCTCAAGAAACGATCGGCATCATAGCGGCAAAAGGTAAGAAAAAGGTGGCAGGATGTTTACGAAGGCGTTATCGGTTGTCTTATTAACGTGTGCGCTGTTCTCAGGACAACTCATGGCAGGGCACAAAGGACATGAATTTGTGTGGGTAAAGAATGTGGATCATCAGCTGCGTCATGAAGCGGACAGCGATGAATTGCGTGCTGTGGCGGAAGAGTCGGCGGAAGGTTTGCGCGAGCATTTTTACTGGCAAAAATCGCGCAAACCAGAAGCGGGACAACGTTGAGTCATTTGTTGCCGGATGCGGCGAGACGCCTTACCCGGCAGGCAATATCATGCAGATTCAATGAGTTGTGAGTAACCAGAAAACTGGCGTTTTACCCTTTTCGCTTAGGCAATGTTTTCAGCAGCTCATCCGGACTTACGGATGCCACTACGCTTCCCGGTAACGGCATTTTCAGTATGTGATTTTTGATTTTGCCAATGACGTGCATCTCGCATGGGCGGCAATCAAACTTTAGCGTTAATACTTCATCGCCGTTAACCAGTTGCATTGGCGTCGCCTTCCAGCTTTTGATATTGCCTTTCGCCTGTTTCGGGCACAGATTAAAGGCAAAGCGCAGACAATGCTTGGTGATCATCACCGGGACTTCGCCCTTCTCTTCATGTGCTTCATACGCCGCGTCAATCAGCTGCACACCATAGCGATGATAAAATTCACGCGCTTTCTGGTTGTATACGTTCGCGAGGAAACTCAGATGCGTTTGCGGATAAACCGGCGCAGGATCAGCAACCGGTTTACGGCTGCCGCGCTGGTAACTGGCAAGACGCGCAGCATCCAGCATGTCAGCAGCTTCACGGCGGAACTGGTTTAACAGACTGTTTGGTACAAACAGCGCCCCCGGCAAATTAATTTGCACATCGCGGGCGTAATAGAGGGTTTGCCCCAGTTTTGCCAGACCATCCTTCAGATTGTTCATTGCTTTTTCGGCGTTATTGGCTTCGTCGAACTGCCCGTCCAGCGTATGCGTGATGCTGACACCCTCTTCACTGGTGAGGGTCAGAATCAGTTGTTCCTGCCAGCCGCCCAGTTCAATGTCTACCGCCACCCGACGTTCGCTGGAGGTTTTTGTCAGTGCCTGCTGCCAGTTATGATCAAGATTACGGTTTAGTGGGTGATGTGGACGAATTTTGTGCAAATCTGCTGGCATTTCATTGGGCCAGACGCGGTACTGATTTTCTCCGGTTTTCTCGACCGTATTGGCACGAAAACCGACGACTTCACGTTTAATCATCACGTTCAGGCCATCACCATTTGCCAGTGGCTCGGTGACGGCAACATCGAGATGATCTTTCGCCACTTTCAATACTTCGCCTACCGGCAGGCCGATAAATTTCGGCGAATCGAACGCGCCAATATCGCCTTTACGGGCATTCACAAAATAATCTGTGCTACCACGGTGGAAAGTCTTTTCCGTCGATGGAACAAAGAAATGTTCAGTACGACCTGATGAAGCGCGCGCCAGATCGCCACGTTCTTCAATAATGGCATCAAGCATCTGGCGATAATGGGCGGTGATATTCTTCACGTAGCTCATATCTTTGTAACGCCCTTCAATCTTGAAGGAGCGTACGCCAGCATCAATCAGCGCGCCGAGGTTGGCAGTCTGATCGTTATCTTTCATCGACAGCAGATGTTTTTCATAGGAAACCACCCGCCCCTGATCGTCTTTCAATGTGTATGGCAAACGGCACGCCTGCGAGCAATCACCACGGTTGGCGCTACGCCCTGTTTGCGCATGAGAAATGTAGCACTGACCCGAATAGGCCACGCACAGTGCCCCATGAATAAAGAATTCAATGGTCGCGTCCGTGGCCTGGTGAATCGCGCGGATCTGCTCAAGATTCAGCTCTCGCGCCAGCACAATCTGCGTGAAGCCAACATCAGAGAGGAACTTCGCTTTTTCAACTGTACGAATGTCGCACTGCGTACTGGCGTGCAGTTCAATCGGCGGAATATCAAGTTCCAGAATCCCCATATCCTGAACAATCAGCGCATCGACACCGGTCTGGTAGAGGTCAGTAATCAGCCGTTGCGCGGGTTCCAGCTCATCATCATGCAAAATGGTGTTAAGCGTGACGAAAATTTTTGCACCATAACGATGGGCAAACGGCACCAGCTCGGCAATATCTTTCAGGCTATTACTGGCATTATGACGGGCACCAAAACCAGGGCCGCCGATATAAACAGCATCGGCACCGTGCAAAATAGCTTCGCGGGCAATGGCGGCATCGCGTGCCGGGCTTAACAGTTCAAGTCGATGAGAAGATACGGTCACATTCTTATCCAGTAGCTGAAAAATGGCGGCTATTTTAGCCACAAGCGCGACGTTGCGAAATAGTTTTCCCGCTTAACTGCGCGGGTAATGGATGAGGGAATGAAAATGTACGGTTTGCTCCCCACCATTACGATAGATATGCGTGACGTCTGCAGCAAATCGAACGCCTTCCCCACAATTAAGGGTCTGCCATTCCCCATCAACGCACAGATCAAGTTGTCCATCAATGACGACGACATGTTCGATTACCCCCTTCTCATGGGGCGTCGATTCGCTTATTGCACCAGATGCCATCTGAATCGAGAAGTGTTCGAAGCAGAGTTGTGGATCATAAGGAAACAGCGAAGTGATCACCATCGCCTGCTGTTGTGGATCATAAACTGAAGGCGTAGCGGACTGCGGCGGAGAAATAAATGTTGAAAATGGTACGTTCAACCCGGTGGCAATTTTCCATAATGTCGCGACCGTCGGACTGGACTCATTACGCTCAATCTGCCCTAACATTGCTTTAGAAACGCCCGTCGCTTCTGCCAGTCGCGAAAGACTCCAGCCGCGCTGCTGGCGTAGTTGTTTAAGTGTGGTGGATAAAAAGCGAGCGAGATTTTCCATGCGACTCCTCCGGCAAAACGGAAGTTTATCACTTGTGCGTTATAACGGACAAATGCTACGGTGCCTGTACGCTATAACGCACGAGGTGACTATGCGTCTGTTTTCTATTCCTCCACCCACGCTACTGGCGGGGTTTCTGGCGGTATTAATTGGCTACGCCAGTTCAGCGGCAATAATCTGGCAAGCAGCGATTGTCGCCGGAGCCACCACTGCACAAATCTCTGGCTGGATGACGGCGCTGGGGCTGGCAATGGGCGTCAGTACGCTGACTCTGACATTATGGTATCGCGTACCTGTTCTCACCGCATGGTCAACGCCTGGCGCGGCTTTGTTGGTCACCGGATTGCAGGGACTAACACTTAACGAAGCCATCGGCGTTTTTATTGTCACCAACGCGTTAATAGTCCTCTGCGGCATAACGGGACTCTTTGCTCGTCTGATGCGCATTATTCCGCACTCGCTTGCGGCGGCAATGCTTGCCGGGATTTTATTACGCTTTGGTTTACAGGCGTTTGCCAGTCTGGACGGTCAATTTACGTTGTGTGGAAGTATGTTGCTGGTATGGCTGGCAACCAAGGCCGTTGCGCCGCGCTATGCGGTAATTGCCGCGATGATTATTGGGATCGTGATCGTCATCGCGCAAGGTGACGTTGTCACAACTGATGTTGTCTTTAAACCCGTTCTCCCCACTTATATTACCCCTGATTTTTCGTTTGCTCACAGCCTGAGCGTTGCACTCCCCCTTTTTCTGGTGACGATGGCATCGCAAAACGCACCGGGTATCGCAGCAATGAAAGCAGCTGGATATTCGGCTCCTGTTTCGCCATTAATTGTATTTACTGGATTGCTGGCACTGGTTTTTTCCCCTTTCGGCGTTTATTCCGTCGGTATTGCGGCAATCACCGCGGCTATTTGCCAAAGCCCGGAAGCGCATCCGGATAAAGATCAACGTTGGCTGGCAGCTGCCGTTGCAGGCATTTTCTATTTGCTCGCAGGTCTGTTTGGTAGTGCCATTACCGGGATGATGGCTGCCCTGCCCGTAAGTTGGATCCAGATGCTGGCAGGTCTGGCGCTGTTGAGTACCATTGGCGGCAGTTTGTATCAGGCGCTGCATAATGAGCGTGAGCGCGACGCGGCGGTGGTGGCATTTCTGGTAACGGCAAGTGGATTGACGCTGGTCGGGATTGGTTCTGCGTTCTGGGGATTAATTGCCGGAGGCGTTTGTTACGTGGTGTTGAATTTAATCGCTGACAGAAACCGATATTGACATCCTCCACGCCCTGAAGGACGTGGATCCCTGCTACGTTCAGGCTGTCGCCTGAATCATTTCGGTGGGTTCCTGCTTCAACGGGCGGCCTGACTGCACCATCTCTC
>NZ_JBJQJA010000031.1:0-23407 GCF_046487665.1 Escherichia sp. WS1152
GAGAGACATCATTATGAAACGCTCAACTTACGCTAGCTGAACATACATTTTGACGTCCGCTTTTGGTACGAAGCGGAAAAGTTACATGAACTGAAGGTCCGCTGCGAGCGAACAGCAGACATTCAATCGATCGTGATGTATTTACAATACTTAACATTAGTTAATGTATATATGTTTTTACGTAATTATATCGGTTGAAAATAAATGTCAAATTTATCACTGTACAAATTTCCTTTATAGTAATTAACATTTGGGTCCGTAATTATACTTCTTACCAAATGTATATCTGACATATCTGTCTTGCAGCCGAAATAAACAGAAATTAATTCTGCGGGCCAAGGATGTAACTCATTACCTTGCTCAACTACATGCCTCCACTCCTGCTCGTATTCCCAATGTTTAGATTTTGTATGTAATATTCTAATTTTATTAGATAATGTATCGACTTCATTTAAAATTGAACTTGCCTGTATCGATGGATAATTATCATTGTAATTCATCGGCCTAGTTATTTTATCATCTGCTAAGGCTGTGCCGGCGATGCGTTTAAACTCTAAGCACATACCTTTATGTTCAGAAGCATAATGCGACCACATCAGCAAATTTTTGTTACTGCTTGCTAGTGAAAGAATACCTAACTTTTCTAAACCGCTTTTAAATCTGTCCAAAAGTTCATCAAGAGAACGTTTTTTGGAAACCATTACATCTGACATATCTTCACCAAAAATGGCTGATAATTTTTCAGAGTCCATTTCCCGTTCGTACACATGCCTTTGTCCTCTCACATAAAATTGGGTGTCAAAAGGATCGTTAAATCCTGCCGGTTTTGAGTACCAGATTTTCCGCTGTGCAAGAGCACTTAATTGATTCTTACCGATAGGGCAGTATTTGAATAGAGATGTAATTTCAGGCTTTATCACTAGCATTCCTATGATTTTTTCAATGTTAACATAATTAATTATGTAACTTTACTATCACAAGTTCAGATTGTAATCTTCTGATTATAAGATAAAAACTCGCATATACTCTCATAAGAAAATGTATCTTGGTTACATAATTAAAACATTCTAACAAAATCGTTTCCGGAATACTTTAATCTTCTTGAATTATGTTAGTAACGTCCGCTACTGGCACAGAGCGGACTGTCAGATTAGATTCAGACCTGTATCAGCCACATATACCTGCATTCCAAATAATTTCAGACATATATTATCTCCGTGAGTCCCCCGCCACCTTTCCGGTGTGCGGGGGTTTTGTCTTTTTTCACCGGGAATACATGTATGAATCCGTCTGATGCCATTGAGGCAATTGAAAAACCGCTCTCCTCCCTGCCTTACTCACTTTCCCGTCACATCCTGGAACATCTGCGCAAACTCACCAGTCACGAACCCGTGATTGGCATTATGGGGAAAAGCGGGGCCGGTAAATCCTCACTCTGTAATGCACTGTTTCAGGGGGAGGTCACCCCGGTCAGTGATGTTCACGCCGGCACCCGGGAAGTGCGGCGCTTCCGTCTGAGTGGCCACGGTCACAGTATGATTATCACTGACCTGCCCGGGGTGGGCGAGAGCCGGGACAGGGATGCAGAGTATGAAGCCCTGTACCGTGACATTCTGCCTGAACTTGACCTGGTACTGTGGCTGATTAAAGCCGATGACCGTGCCCTGTCTGTGGATGAGTATTTCTGGCGACACATCCTGCACCGGGGACATCAGCAGGTGCTGTTTGTGGTGACGCAGGCCGACAAAACGGAGCCCTGCCATGAATGGGATATGGCCGGCATTCAGCCTTCTCCCGCACAGGCACAGAATATTCGCGAAAAAACGGAGGCGGTATTCCGTCTGTTCCGGCCCGTACATCCGGTTGTGGCCGTATCGGCCCGCACCGGCTGGGAACTGGATACGCTGGTCAGTGCGCTCATGACAGCGCTTCCCGACCATGCCGCCAGTCCCCTGATGACCCGCCTGCAGGACGAGCTGCGCACGGAATCTGTCCGGTCTCAGGCCCGTGAACAGTTTACCGGTGCGGTGGACCGGATATTTGACACAGCGGAGAGCGTCTGTATTGCCTCTGTTGCACGCACGGTTCTGCGTGCCGTCCGTGACACGGTGGTCTCTGTTGCCCGCGCTGTATGGAACTGGATTTTCTTCTGAACAGTCTGCCAGGGAAATGCCTGATAACATTACGTTAACCAACTGAAAACATGACACAAACCCCTCATACTCCTCCTGTTTCTCTTGCGTGACCGCCTTGTCGTTAATAGAATAAAACGATCGATAAAACAGGTATCGATCGTTACTATCGATCGTTTATAGTGGTTAATGGTCTGCGAAAAGGCAGCTGAATCTCTTCATCATGCAGAACGGAATTGCACACAACGGACTGATACTTCTCTGGCGGATGAGAGAAGGGAAGCATTTATGCCCGGGAAAAACCACTTTATCTGACCATGCTGTTTTGTACCTGCCGGTATCCACATTTGTGGGTACCGGCTTTTTTATTCACCCTCTGTAAGGAAAAGCTGATGAAACGACATCTGAACACCAGCTACAGGCTGGTATGGAATCACATTACGGGCACCCTGGTGGTGGCCTCCGAACTGGCCCGCTCACGGGGAAAACGCGCCGGTGTGGCGGTTGCACTGTCTCTTGCTGCTGTCACATCAGTCCCGGCACTGGCTGCTGACACGGTTGTACAGGCGGGAGAAACCGTGAACGACGGAACACTGACAAATCATGACAACCAGATTGTCCTCGGTACGGCCAACGGAATGACCATCAGTACCGGGCTGGAGTATGGGCCGGATAACGAGGCCAATACCGGCGGACAATGGATACAAAATGGCGGTATCGCCAACAACACTACTGTCACCGGTGGTGGTCTTCAGAGAGTGAATGCCGGAGGAAGCGTTTCAGACACGGTTATCAGTGCCGGAGGAGGACAGAGCCTTCAGGGGCAGGCAGTGAACACCACTCTGAACGGCGGTGAGCAGTGGGTACATGAAGGCGGGATTGCAACGGGTACCGTCATTAATGAGAAGGGCTGGCAGGCCGTCAAATCCGGCGCAATGGCAACCGACACGGTTGTGAATACCGGCGCAGAAGGAGGACCGGATGCGGAAAATGCTGATACCGGACAGTTTGTTCGCGGAGATGCCGTACGTACCACCATCAATAAAAATGGTCGTCAGATTGTGGTAGCCACCGGAGTGGCAAACACCACGGTGGTTTATGCCGGCGGCGACCAGACGGTACATGGTCACGCACTGGATACCACGCTGAATGGGGGGTACCAGTATGTGCACAACGGAGGTACAACGTCTGACACTGTTGTGAACAGTGACGGCTGGCAGATTATCAAGGAAGGTGGTCTGGCGGATTTCACCACCGTTAACCAGAAAGGCAAACTGCAGGTGAACGCCGGTGGTACAGCCACGAATGTCACCCTGAAGCAGGGAGGCGCACTGGTCACCAGTACGGCGGCAACCGTCACCGGCAGCAACCGTCTGGGCAATTTCGCGGTGGAAAACGGTAAGGCTGACGGTGTTGTTCTGGAGTCCGGCGGTCGTCTGGATGTACTGGAGGGTCATTCAGCGCAGAAAACACGGGTGGATGACGGCGGTACCCTGGCAGTGTCTGCCGGTGGTAAGGCGACAGGTGTCACCATGACATCCGGTGGTGCCCTGATTGCAGACAGTGGTGCCACTGTTGAGGGGACCAATGCCAGCGGTAAGTTCAGTATTGATGGCATATCCGGTCAGGCCAGCGGCCTGCTGCTGGAAAATGGCGGCAGCTTTACGGTTAATGCCGGGGGACAGGCTGGCAACACCACTGTCGGACATCGTGGAACACTGACGCTGGCTGCCGGGGGAAGTCTGAGTGGCAGAACACAGCTCAGTAAAGGCGCCAGCATGGTACTGAATGGTGATGTGGTCAGTACCGGCGATATTGTTAACGCAGGGGAGATTCGCTTTGATAATCAGACGACACAGGATGCCGTCCTGAGCCGTGCTGTTGCAAAAGGCGACGCCCCGGTAACGTTCCATAAACTGACCACCAGTAACCTCACCGGTCAGGGTGGCACCATCAATATGCGTGTTCGCCTTGATGGCAGCAATGCCTCTGACCAGCTGGTGATTAATGGTGGTCAGGCAACCGGCAAAACCTGGCTTGCGTTTACAAATGTCGGAAACAGTAACCTCGGGGTGGCAACCTCCGGACAGGGTATCCGGGTTGTGGATGCACAGAATGGTGCCACCACAGAAGAAGGTGCATTTGCTCTGAGTCGCCCGCTTCAGGCCGGCGCCTTTAACTACACCCTGAACCGTGACAGCGATGAAGACTGGTACCTGCGCAGTGAAAATGCTTATCGTGCTGAAGTCCCCCTGTATACATCCATGTTGACACAGGCAATGGACTATGACCGGATTCTGGCAGGCTCCCGCAGCCATCAGACCGGTGTAAACGGTGAAAATAACAGCGTCCGTCTCAGCATTCAGGGCGGTCATCTCGGTCACGATAACAACGGCGGTATTGCCCGTGGAGCCACGCCGGAAAGCAGCGGCAGCTATGGCTTCGTCCGTCTGGAGGGTGACCTGCTGAGAACAGAGGTTGCCGGTATGTCTCTGACGACAGGGGTATATGGTGCTGCAGGCCATTCTTCCGTTGATGTTAAGGATGATGACGGTTCCCGCGCCGGCACGGTCCGGGATGATGCCGGCAGCCTGGGCGGATACCTGAATCTGACACACACGTCCTCCGGCCTGTGGGCTGACATTGTGGCACAGGGAACCCGCCACAGCATGAAAGCGTCATCGGACAATAACGACTTCCGCGCCCGGGGCTGGGGCTGGCTGGGCTCACTGGAAACCGGTCTGCCCTTCAGTATCACTGACAATCTGATGCTGGAGCCGCAACTGCAGTACACCTGGCAGGGACTCTCCCTGGATGACGGCCAGGATAACGCCGGTTATGTGAAGTTCGGGCATGGCAGTGCACAACATGTGCGTGCCGGCTTCCGTCTGGGCAGCCACAACGATATGAACTTTGGTAAAGGCACCTCATCCCGTGACACCCTGCGCGACAGTGCCAAACACAGTGTGCGTGAACTGCAGGTGAACTGGTGGGTACAGCCTTCTGTTATCCGCACCTTCAGCTCCCGGGGGGACATGAGCATGGGTACAGCCGCAGCCGGCAGTAACATGACGTTCTCACCGTCCCGGAATGGCACGACACTGGACCTGCAGGCCGGACTGGAAGCCCGTGTCCGGGAAAATATCACCCTGGGCGTTCAGGCCGGTTATGCCCACAGTGTCAGCGGCAGCAGCGCTGAAGGTTATAACGGTCAGGCCACACTGAATGTGACTTTCTGATAATCAGGTCACTCCCCTTCAGGCCCCGGTCATCATGACCGGGGCCTTTTACTTACAGGGAGCAACAGATATGCCAGGTTGTACATCACGTTTATTGCCCGAAGGCCCTTTCTCACGCAACCAGGCTCTTGCCGTCACAACGGCTTACCTTAATGTGCTTATTGAAGATGACCAGGGAACGCATTTCCGGCTGGTGATCCGCAACGCTGAAGGCCAGCTACGCTGGCGCTGCTGGAATTTTGAACCTGATGCCGGAAAACAGCTAAACCCGTATCTCGCCAGCGAGGGAATTCTCAGGCAATAAACGTCTTCATTTCATCCATCAGGCCGCGTCTTCTCCGGGAGACGCGGCCTTTTCATTTATACCGCTAACTCATTCATAAGGAGCAAAGTATGCAATTAGCCAGTCGTTTTGGTCATGTAAATCAGATACGCCGTGACCGTCCGCTGACACACGAAGAACTGATGCGCCATGTACCGAGTATTTTTGGGGAAAACCGACATACCTCCCGAAGTGAACACTATGCGTACATTCCCACTATCACCGTCCTGGAAAATCTGCAGCAGGAAGGCTTTCAGCCGTTCTTTGCCTGCCAGACCCGCGTGCGCGACCAGAGCCGCCGGGAATACACCAAACACATGCTGCGTCTGCGGCGTGACGGGGAGATAACCGGACAACATGTCCCTGAAATTATTCTGCTCAACTCCCATGACGGTACCTCCAGCTACCAGATGCTACCGGGTTACTTCAGATTCGTCTGCCAGAACGGCTGCGTCTGTGGTCAGTCTCTGGGGGAAGTGCGTGTTCCACACCGGGGAAATGTAGTGGAGAAAGTTATCGAAGGGGCTTACGAGGTGGTGGGCGTGTTTGACCGGATTGAGGAAAAGCGTGATGCCATGCAGTCGCTGATTCTGCCGCCACCGGCACGTCAGGCGCTGGCACAGGCGGCACTGACTTACCGTTATGGTGACGAACATCAGCCCGTCACCACCGCCGACATTCTGACGCCACGACGCCGGGAGGATTACGGTAAGGACCTGTGGAGTGCTTATCAGACCATCCAGGAGAATATGCTGAAAGGCGGGATTTCCGGTCGCAGCGCTAAAGGAAAACGTATCCACACCCGGGCCATTCACAGCATCGACACGGACATTAAGCTCAATCGCGCATTGTGGGTGATGGCAGAAACGCTGCTGGAGAGCATGCGCTGATGCTGTTTCCCTGAAAGTGCAGCCCTGACTCACGTCTGTACCAGTCCTCAGGCATTCTTCCATTCATTTACTTTTTATAAGGAATAATCTCATGACAACCTTTTCGCATAGCTCCACCACACCTTCTGTTTCCGTAACTACTGCACCAGGGAATAACCAGCCCCAACTGGTTGCTACTCCCGTCCCTGATGAACAACGTATCAGCTTCTGGCCGCAGCACTTTGGCCTCATTCCACAGTGGGTGACCCTGGAGCCCCGTGTCTTCGGCTGGATGGACCGTCTGTGTGAAGACTACTGCGGTGGTATCTGGAA
Source organism: Escherichia sp. WS1152 (assembly GCF_046487665.1). NCBI lineage: Bacteria > Pseudomonadati > Pseudomonadota > Gammaproteobacteria > Enterobacterales > Enterobacteriaceae > Escherichia > Escherichia sp. WS1152. The sequence goes on from NZ_JBJQJA010000031.1 coordinate 6,896, forward strand.
TCTGTACACCCTGAATAACGGCGGCGCATTTATGGCGCCCGAACCGGATGAAGATGATGGAGAAACCTGGGTGCTGTTCAATGCCATGAATGGTAACCGCGCTGAAATGGGCCCGGAAGCTGCTGGTATTGCCGCCTGTCTGATGACGTACAGCCATCACGCCTGTCGTACAGAGAATTATGCCATGACGGTTCATTATTACCGTCTACGGGATTACGCCCTGCAGCATCCGGAATGCAGCGCCATTATGCGCATCATCGACTGAATGGAGAGAAGTACAATGCAACAGCTTTCCTTTCTGCCCGGAGAGATGACGCCCGGCGAGCGCAGCCTCATTCAACGGGCCCTGAAAACCCTGGACCGCCATCTTCATGAACCCGGCGTGGCCTTCACCTCCACCCGTGCGGCACGAGAATGGCTGATTCTGAACATGGCGGGACTGGAGCGTGAAGAGTTCCGGGTGCTGTATCTGAACAACCAGAATCAGCTGATTGCCGGTGAAACCCTCTTCACCGGCACCATCAACCGCACGGAAGTCCATCCCCGTGAAGTGATTAAACGCGCCCTGTATCACAATGCCGCTGCTGTGGTGCTGACACACAATCACCCGTCCGGTGAAGTCACACCCAGCAAGGCAGACCGCCTTATCACGGAACGTCTGGTACAGGCACTGGGCCTGGTGGATATCCGGGTGCCGGACCATCTGATAGTCGGTGGCAGCCAGGTTTTCTCCTTTGCCGAACATGGTCTGCTTTAACCCGTCACCGTCACAACCACATCACACCTGTTTTCACTTTTATCTTCTGTCTTCAGAGGTATCCCACTATGAAAATCATCACCCGTGGTGAAGCCATGCGTATTCACCAACAGCATCCTGCATCCCGTCTTTTTCCGTTCTGCACCGGCAAATACCGCTGGCACGGCAGCACTGAAGCGTATACCGGTCGTGAAGTGCAGGATATTCCCGGTGTACTGGCCGTGTTTGCAGAACGCCGTAAGGACAGTTTTGGCCCGTATGTCCGGCTGATGAGCGTCACCCTGAACTGAGCCAGGAAGGGAATTCTGATGAACAGAATTATCACCACCACCGTGTATACACTGAATGAGCTATCCTCCACCGCACAGGAAAAAGCCCGCGACGGGTACCGTCAGCATCATGCTGACAGCAACTGGTATGAAAACGTGTATGAAGACTTCAGGGAGGTCTGTGGCATTTTCGGAATTGACCTCCGCCAGCGCGTTTTCCGGCTCAGCAACGGCAGGTTTATGGAGGAGCCGAGCATCTGGTTCAGCGGATTCTGCAGCCAGGGGGACGGAGCCTGTTTTGAAGGACGCTGGCACTGGCAGCCAGCGACAGTCAGAAGAATCCGGAAGTATGCCCCACAGGAGCATGAACTTCATCGTATCGCGGATGCCCTGCAGGCGGTGCAAAAGCGTAACTTCTGGCAACTGCAGGCTGAAATCCACCACAGGGGACGCTACTGCCATCCGTACAGCATGGATATCACCGTCACCCAGAACAGTCCGACTGGTCAGACTATGACAACCGATGCGGAAGCCGCTGTCAGCGAAGCCCTGCGCGGCCTGGCCTTCTGGTTGTACCGTCAACTGGAAAACGAGTACGACTGGCTGACCTCAGACGCCGCTGTGGATGAGGCCCTACTCATCAACGAATACACCTTCACCGAAGCCGGTCTGCGCGCCGGCTGACCCGTCATCGTTAAACTATCATTCACCGATTTTCTGTGAGGATTTTATCGTGTCAGACACACTCTCCGGGACAACGCATCCCGATGACAATCATGACCGTCCCTGGTGGGGACTACCCTGCACCGTGACGCCCTGTTTCGGCGCCCGTCTGGTGCAGGAGGGCAATCAGTTGCATTACCTTGCCGACCGCGCCGGTATCAGAGGCCGGTTCAGCGACGCGGATGCGTACCATCTGGACCAGGCCTTTCCGCTGCTGATGAAACAACTGGAGCTCATGCTCACCAGCGGTGAACTGAATCCCCGCCATCAGCATACCGTGACACTGTATGCGAAGGGGCTGACCTGTGAAGCCGACACCCTCGGCTCCTGTGGTTACGTTTATCTGGCTGTTTATCCGACACCCGAAATGAAAAATTAACTCTCCGGAATAACCTTCTGCTCCGGCCTGGTGTTTTCACCACGCCACTTTTCCATTTTTCATCTCTGCATATCAGGAAAATCTTCAGTATGAAAACATTACCCGACACGCATGTACGGGAGGCATCGCGCTGCCCGCCTCCCGTCACCATCTGGCAGACACTGCTGTCCCGGTTGCTGGACCAGCACTATGGCCTCACACTGAATGACACACCGTTCGCCGATGAACGTGTGATTGAGCAGCATATTGAAGCTGGCATTTCACTGTGTGATACGGTGAACTTTCTCGTTGAAAAATACGCACTGATACGTACCGACCAGCCGGGATTCAGCGCCTGTACCCGCTCTCAGTTAATAAACAGTATTGATATTCTCCGGGCTCGCAGGGCAACCGGCCTGATGACCCGCGATAACTACAGAACGGTAAATAACATTACCCAGGGGAAACATCCGGAGGCGAAACAATGAAACTGGCCCTGACGCTGGAAGCCGACAGCATTAACGTGCAGGCACTGAACATGGGACGCATTGTCGTTGACGTCGATGGTGTTAATCTCGCTGAACTGATTAACGTGGTCTGTGATAATGGCCACTCCCTTCGTGTTGTTGATGCATCTGACCGGGCCTCAACAGACTGCATGCCACCATTTGCTGTCCTGACCGGTATACACTGCAGTACCGCACATATCACGGAAACGGACAACGCCTGGCTGTACTCGCTGTCACACCAGACCAGTGACTTCGGTGAATCAGAATGGATTCATTTTACCGGCAGCGGCTATCTGTTACGTACTGATGCGTGGCCGTATCCGGTTCTGCGGCTTAAGCGCCTGGGGCTGTCAAAAACGTTCCGCCGTCTGGTTGTCACACTTACCCGACGTTATGGTGTCAGTCTCATTCATCTGGATGCCAGCGCTGAATGCCTGCCGGGTTTACCCACTTTCAACTGGTAACCAGGAGCAACATGAAATCATTAACCACGGAAACCGCACTGGATATTCTGATTGCGTGGCTGCAGGACAATATCGACTGCGAATCCGGAATTATCTTTGACAACAATGAGGATAAAACGGATTCGGCAGCACTGTTGTCCTGTATTGAACAGGCGAGGGAGGATATCCATACCCTGCGCCAACTGCCGCTTCTGCACCAGAACCGGTGAATCTCACTCACCAGACTTCATTCCACTGACGCCAGCCTGAATACGGCTGGCGTTTTCGTTTATAAACCAAAAGGAAAAACGATGATGTCAGATATCACAATCTCCCGCCCGGAACTGGTCAACGGGCATACGGACGTTATCTGCTCAACCAGTATCCGCCACATTCTGGCTGTACGAAAGAGTGCGCTGCTGCAAATCGACACACTTATCCGGCAACTGGCAGAAATCTCAGTACTGACAGAAAGTATTGGAGGTAAAACCGCCCTGGACTGGGCGATGAAACAGGATTTTCGCTGCGGCTGCTGGCTGATGGAGAAACCGGAAACCGCAATGAAAGCCATCACACGCAATCTCGATCGCGAAATCTGGCGTGACCTGATGCAACGTTCCGGGATGCAGAGTCTGATGGATGCGCAGACCCGGGACACATGGTACAGGTCACTGGAATATGATAATTTTCCGGAAATCAGTGAAGCGAACATTCTGAGCACATTTGAACAACTGCACCAGAATAAGGATGAAGTGTTTGAGCGGGGAGTGCTCAACGTCTTCAAAGGGCTGAGCTGGGATTACAAAACCAACTCACCCTGTAAATTTGGCAGTAAAATTATCGTCAACAATCTGGTGAGGTGGGACCAGTGGGGATTTCATCTTATCAGTGGAATGCAGGCAGATCGCCTGGCTGACCTGGAAAGAATGTTGCATCTGCTCAGCGGTAAACCGATCCCCGACAACCGGGGGAATATCACCATTAATCTGGATGACCACATACAATCCGTTCAGGGTAAAGGACGCTATGAAGATGAGATGTTCATCATTAAATACTTTAAGAAGGGATCTGCACACATCACTTTCAAAAGGCTGGAGCTGATTGACAGAATTAACGATATAATAGCCAGGCACTTTCCTTCTGTGCTCTCAGCCTGATCCCGAGTGTGATTCCCTTTCGATATCAAAAGGGACTGCGGGTATAATTGAGGGTACATTTTTAATCAAACCAAACAAATTATATTAATATCAATATGATAAAAGAAATCTTCGATTCCGAGTCCGGCACCACTAATTCTTAAGAACCCGCCCACAAGGCGGGTTTTTGCTTTTGGATCTGACAATAACCTTCACGAAAAAAATTAGCTTATAAAGTCTGGGGGAATTACTCTCGCCACGTTAACGAGAGTAATTTTATTGATATTAATCTCCTGATACTTTACCCCCGTCCAAACTCCAGCCGCTGCACATTCACCATCCCAGGCTTCTCAGCAGCACTGACATCAATTTGTGTCACCCGCAGCGCATATTTTTCATCCAGTGCGTTTAACCATTTCAGCAGGTCATTAAACACCACAGGTTCTATCCAGACCTGAATATTCTCCCCACGCTCGGCTATCCGCCTGATGACCACCGAGTGCGCGGAAGCACTGTCACTGATGACCCGCGATACCTGCGCAGGCGTTGTTGTGGCAGATTTTCGCGCTGCAATAATATCCGGCGCGGCGTTCTTCAGTCGGGTGTTCATTGCCACCAGCTGCTGCAACATCGTCTCCTGTTGTTCTATCCGTTCGCTCAACGGCTGCCAGATGAGGACGTAATATCCGACGCTAAACAGGAACACCACCGCTGCCAGTAACATGCCCTTTTCACGCGGAGAACGCCCCGCCAGGTGTTGTGCCAGCCAGTGTTCGCCACGGCTTAACTGGCGTTCACGCCATTGCTGAAAATAGTGAATAAATTTATCGCGTAACATGTTATTTCCTCCGCAACATTACGCCGCCGGAAACCGCATCACCCTCTTTCTGTAACGCGTCCTGTTGCACAACATAATCGGTTGCCAGTGCACTACGCAGTTTGTCGAAACTGGCAAAGTTTGCTGCCCGCAACTGGAGGTGAAGCGTCTGGCGTTTTTGATCAAAGGTGAAACCACACATTTCGATGTCGGAAAGTGACGCTGATTTCAGGGTGCTGGCTATCGCTGACAACTCGGCGAGCAGCCGGGTATCGTCGGCCTGTGGGCGATATTTTTTCAGCGCCATCGTCACCTGAGAGCGTAAATTCACAATCCGCTTCTGCTCCGGGAACAACGTTAAGAACTGTTTCTCAGCCTGGTCGCGGCTTTGCGCCACCTGTTCGCTGACGCTCCATAACGTCACGCCCCGTTCCACTGCCAGCGCAACCAGAATCAGCAATATCGGCAGAATCATCACTCGCCAGCGCGCCCACTGTTTTCGGTAGCTGACGCGAGGCTGCCACGGCCCTGTTAGCAGGTTCCCTTCCGGTTCGCCATAAGTGGTAATGGCTGGCAGAGCCGTAACGGTCAGGCGTTCAGCGTCTGCGCCAGCCCATGCTGATAGTTCTTCCGGTGCAATGCCGACTACAGTTAGCGAAAGCGGTAAATCCTGCTCATTGAGCTGGGCGCGGAACATGACCGGAGCCAGCGCCAGCCCGGCGCTCCATCCACGGCATTCATCGATGCGGCAAATAATTCGCTGTGCATCGCCAGCCATATAACCACAAGGCATGGACATCCAGTCCGGTGCAACGGTGGCGCGGGTGATGCCGTTTGCCTGCAACCACTGCGCAATGTTGCGCATATGCTGCTGGTGAATCACTGCCACGGTTGCCTGTTGCTGGTCGATTTTCAACGCGGCAAAATGCAGTTCGTCGATATCCTGGTTCAGCTCCTCTTCCAGTAAGGCGGGCAGAATAGTCGGTATCTGCTTGCGGGGGATATCAGGCAGTTCAACCTGCCAGACGCTGATCCATTCGCCGGGAATGTAGAGTCGAATCGCATCAGTTTGCAGCCATTGCTGGAGACGTTCGTCAGCAACGTCAGGCCAGATACCGTGCTCCACGTCGGGTGTACGGCGCTGCCAGCGGATGGTGTCGGAGGCGCAAAGCGGGAAAAAAATCTCAAGCATGGAACTCACTCACTTTCTCCTGTCTGATGCCAGAGAACCGAAAAGTGTTGTGGGCCCATGCGGACAATTAACGAGTTCATCGTCAGTTCAATCTCATTCACGGTGATATCTGAACGCAGCCAGAAGTAATTGCTGTCCACGCTCAGGACGGTTTTTAGCTGTTTTTTAGTACGCTCATCGACGTCAGCAAGTAGCGGCTGTGCAAGAAACTGATCGACATCTTCCCAGCCCTTCGCCGGACGTTGTTGTAATAACGCCCGCGCCTGAACAGGGCTTAACCACGGGTCAAACAGCGCCTCAAGAATCACACTTTGCGTGACGTCTAAGGTATTGATGTTGATTTGCTGGCGGGTCATCGGCAGCGCACAGACCAGCGGTTTCAGTTTTTGATAAAGTCCGGCGTCCATTCCCTGTACCACGCGCATCTCGCTGATATCAGCCAGCGGTTGATTGGCGGCGTAGAACGGCACCGAACGGGCAAGATACTCACTGTCTTCACGCCCCAGACGCGTCTGCACACTGCGGCCTTCGTCAATAAACTCCCACAGGCTTTCAGCAATTAATTCGGCCCGATAAGCAGGCACATCGAGGCGCGTGATCAGGGCAATCAGTTGTTGTACCGCGAGCGGACGCGACGCCGTCGTCGGCTGAGCGAGGGCATTCAGGTTAAAGCAGGCCTGTGCGTCACGCAGAGTGACGGCGATTTGCCCCTGCGGCAGTGGGAAAAAACGAGGGCCAGAAGCCCACGGCTGTGCCAGATGCACACGTTGTTCATTTTTCAGACTCAGACTGAGCGCGCTCAACGCCAGGCTTTCAGCACTGGCGCTGTACCATAGCGCCTGCTGGTACTCCTGCTGGCTGCGCGTTCGCCCAAGTTGTTGCTGCATCCGCCCGGAAAGCGTGATGGTTACCAGCATCATGACCGCCAGCAATACCAGCACCACGACCAGTGCCATTCCGCGTTTTGGTGGTGAGCTGATCATGATAATTGCGGCCCGCGTAACAACCAGATGCGTTCAATCTCGCCCCATTGCGGCGAGTGCAGGGTCATGCGTACCGCCACTGGGATCGCCTGAAGTGATGACCAGCTCTCCTGCCAGCGTGTGCCGTCGTAGAACTGCAAACGGAGCGAATCCGCCGGAATCAACTTTTGCGTTGTTGGCTTCACGCTGCCTGCTGCGTCGGTCAGCGGCCAGGCTAACCGTTCGAGATAACCGTCATGAATGCGGTAACCGACGGTGAGCAGATTACTGCGCGGCAGACGCATCAACGGATTAACCACGCCGCCGCGTACAAAGCGCATTCCTTCACTCTCAGACGCCAGCACGCCAGCGCCCGCCAGTAACGCTGATTCACGCTGGCCCTGATCGCCTCTTACCGGACGCGGCATCATTTGTGTCAGATCGTGGGTCAGAAAACTCATCGTTTGCTGCATGAGGTTTAGTTTTTGATCGTGATCGGCGACGGCACTATTCACACGTGTGACGCCGTTTGTCACCTGCTGCGCCATCAGTGCCAGTGAGGCAAAAATGGCTATCGCCACCAGCATTTCCAGTAACGTGAAACCAGCGCGAGTCCTTCTCACTGTTGGCCTCCCACGGCGCTAAACCAGGCGCGTCGTGACTGAATTACCGACGAAAAGTCTTCGTGAAGGCTGACTTCAATATCCACCGCCTGGAGCAGCGCGTTGCCTGTATTCTGCGGTGTGGTTCGCCAGTACCAGCGGCTTCCAGCCATATCGCTCTCGCCCTGATGCCTGACCGCCCGTTGTTCATGGGTCATCAGGTAGAGCAGCGCGGTCTGGTTTTCAGCCACCCAGCCTGCTACCGTTTTCTCCTCAAGAACGTGCTGATTACTCAGCGCACCGCTGGCAATCTGTAACACCGCCGTGGCAGCCAGCGCAAAAATCGCCAGTGCGAGCATCACTTCCAGCAAGGTAAATCCGCGCTTCATGGCATCCTCTCATCACATTGACTGAGGGATAACGCGCCATCGTGTGCCAGTTTTACCGCCCAACATGCGTTTTGCGCCGCTGAGTAGAAGCGCAGCGTAAACGGCGTGGCGGGTTCAAAAGGCGAAAAACGGATCTGCGGCGTCTTCTTTTTCGCCTCTTTTTGCAACTCCAGTTCAATATCGTGCAGCGTCAGGCGACGACGTTGCAGCTCCAGCGCATATTCCTTCTGCCAGATATCACTTCCGGGTTGTAACAGCATCTGCACCTGTTTCGGCACCGTAACCTGTGCCGATAACCGGGTCGCAGAAACGGGCAACCACTGCCTCTGACGACGCTGCATAAACTGGTATCCCGGCGGGTCGATTAGTACACCGAGTGTCTGCCCTTCGATCACTGCCCTGTCTTTAAACTGCGCAAAGCGAGTCAGAAAATCCTGCGCCGCTTTTTTCGCGGGCGATTCAGAATCGGTCGCAAACGTCTGTACCACGCCCGCACTGGCAAGGCCGATAAGGAAAATCACCAGCATGATTTCCAGAAGTGTGAATCCGCGTTCAGGCACTGCTTACTGAAACTCCTGCAAATTCCAGTTACCGATATCTGCGCCAGCGCCTTCCCCGTTTTCCTGACCATCCGCCCCCAGGGTATAAACATCAAACAGCCCTTTTTCACCCGGGCTGAGATACTGATAATCATTGCCCCACGGATCCTTTGGCAGTCGTTTAATGTATCCACCAGTACGGTAGTTGCGGGCGTCCGCCATATTGGCTGGCTGCTGGATCAGCGCCTCAAGCCCCTGCTCGGTAGTTGGATAACGCCCGTTATCCAGTCGGTACATATCCAGTGCGTTTTCCAGCGCCACGATATCGCTGATGGCTTTTTGCCGATCCGCTTTCTCTTTGTTGCCCAACAGGTTAGGCACCACCAGACTTGCCAGGACGCCAAGAATAACAATCACCACCATCACTTCCAGCAGGGTAAAACCTGCCCGTGGTTTTTGTGTGCGGGATAACGAATTCATGTGATAACTCCGTAAATTACATTCCAACCATATTGTTCAGTTGCAGCATCGGCTCGAGGATGGCGATGACGATAAACAGCACCACGCCCGCCATCATCACCACCAGCGCCGGTTCAAACAGCCCTAACGCCAGCCCCACCTGGGTATCAAATTCCCGTTCCTGGTTGACCGCTGCCTGCTCAAGCATGGCTTCCAGTTCGCCGCTCTGTTCGCCGGAGGCGATCATGTACAGCATCATCGGTGGGAACAGGTGCAACTCCGCCAGTGCAGCGCGCAGACTGCTTCCTTCGCGGACGCGATCTGCCGCCAGCAGCAGTTGTTGCTCGACATAGCGATTTGCCGACACGGCGGCAGCGGTCTGAATCCCTTCCAGCAGCGGAACACTGCTGGCGGTGAGGATGCTTAAGGTGCGGGAAAACCGCGCCGTATTCAGTCCGCGCGCAACACGCCCTGTCACGGGCAGGCGCAGCAAGGTTTTGTCCCAGCGCAGGCGCATAACAGGATTTTTGAGTAGCCGTTGCCCCAGCACCAGAAGCGCCAGCAATCCCGCCAGCCAGTAAACGCCGCTGGCCTGTAACGCGTCACTCATGGCGATAAGCGCGCGGGTGGTGGCGGGCAGCGCGTGTCCGAGGTGATCGAACTGTTCGATGATTTTCGGCACCACTGCCGTCAGCAAAATAGTGACCACGCCCGTTGCCACCACCAGCAGAACCAGCGGATAGAGCATGGCCTGCAATAGACGTGATTTCAGGCGCTGTCGCTGTTCGGTGTAATCCGCCAGGCGATTAAGCACCACGTCGAGATGCCCGGATTTTTCTCCGGCAGCCACCATCGAACAAAACAGGGAATCAAAGACGCGGGGATGTTCGCGCAGGCTGTCCGACAGGGTGTAACCTTCCTGAATCCGGCTGCGCAGCGCCATTCCGAGGCTTTTTACATGCAGTTTTTCACTTTGCTCACTGACCGCCTGTAAGCAGGTTTCCAGCGGCATTGCTGCCTGCACCAGCGTTGCCAGTTGGCGCGTGAACAGCGCCAGATCTGCCGACGCCACGCGACGATGTGCGTGTCGCCGACGCTGCAACATTCCCCCTGCCGAAGCATTCATCCGGGCTTCAATGTGCATGGGAATGAGATCTTTACCGCGCAACAACTGGCGGGCATGACGCGCGGAATCCGCCTCAATCATGCCTTTGGTTTTGCGACCATTACGCTCCAGCGCCTGATAGTAAAACAGTGCCATTACGCCTCCATGGTTACCCGCAGAACTTCATCGAGAGAGGTTTCTCCGGCGAGCACTTTCTCAATGCCGTTGCTGCGGATGCCCGCAGAGTGTTGCCGGACATAACGTTCCAGCTCCAGTTCCCCGGCCTGACGGTGGATCAAATCACGCAATGTGGCATCCACCACGATCAGCTCATGGATGGCAGTACGTCCGCGGAAACCTTTATGATTACAGGCGGGGCAGCCCTGCGGATGGTACAGAGTGACGGTACGCGCGTCGGTAATTCCCAGCAGGCGTTTTTCTTCGTCAGTGGCAGGCGCGGGCTGGCGGCAGTCGGGGCACAGCGTGCGAACCAGTCGCTGCGCCATCACGCCCGTCAGACTGGAAGAGAGCAGGAAAGGCTCCACGCCCATATCCTGCAAACGCGTGATCGCCCCCACCGCCGTGTTGGTATGCAGCGTGGAAAGGACCAGGTGTCCGGTAAGTGAAGCCTGGACGGCGATTTCTGCGGTTTCGGTATCGCGGATTTCACCGACCATCACCACATCCGGGTCCTGACGCAAAATCGCGCGCAGGCCACGGGCAAAGGTCATGCCGACGCGGGTGTTAACCTGTGTCTGACCAATTCCTTCAATCATGTATTCGATGGGGTCTTCAACCGTGAGAATATTGCGCGAATGGTTGTTCAGCTCCTGCAATCCGGCGTACAGCGTGGTGCTTTTTCCGGAACCCGTCGGCCCCGTTACCAGAAAGATGCCGTGCGGTTTGTGTAACAGCTGGCGCAACTGCGCGGTCAGTTGCTGGCTAAGCCCCAGACGCTCCAGCGTCAGGCGGGCCTGGTTTTTGTCCAGCAGTCGCAGCACCACGCGCTCGCCCCAGGCGGAGGGCATGGTGGAGACACGCACGTCAATCGCCCGACCGCCCAGCAGCAGCGCAATACGTCCATCCTGCGGTACGCGCTTTTCGGCGATATCCAGCCGTGCCATCACCTTGATACGCGATACCAGCAGCGAGGCCAGTTTGCGCCCCGGGCGCAGCATTTCATGTAATGTGCCGTCAACGCGAAAACGGATCACCAGACTCTTTTCAAACGTCTCGATGTGAATATCCGAAGCGCCTTCTTTAATCGCCTCTGCCAGCATGGCGTTGATCAGTTTGATGATCGGCGCATCGTCGTCACTTTCCAGCAGATCTTCCGTTTCCGGCAGTTCTTCAGCGAGAGTAAAAAAGTCCTCAGCAGAACCGAGATCTTCCATTAGCTGGCGGGCCTCGGAAGAGTCCCGCTGCCAGACCGCATTCAGTCGCTGTTCAAATTCGGCCTCGTCGATTTGCCGCAGCGTAAAGGGCGCGTTCAGCCCCCGCTGCAGCTCCTGCAAAACAGAGAGCGACAACGGATGCACATGGAGGATCTCCAGCGACGCTTCGCACCATGCCACCAGGCTAAACCGACGGCTGAAACTGTAGGGCAGACGCACGGTGTTAGCGGTGGTTTCCTGTGCTACAGGCACCATTAACGCGTTCTCCCGGCATTAAGGAACGCACGTACTTCCGGCGGTAAGGCCTGGTTTTGCGCTGGCAGTACCGGCTGCGCGGTGTGCGGCATCAGGCTTAAGCCTTGCTCATCGCGATAGATCTGTTCGGCGCGCATATAGTTATATTTGCGCTGCGACACGCCGTCTGCCGCCATACCGTCACGCAGAATGGTCGGACGGATAAACACCATCAGGTTACGTTTTTCTTTTTTATCCGCCGTCGATTTAAACAGGTTACCAATCAACGGGATATCGCCCAGCAGCGGCACTTTCGCCACACTTTCTCCCGCCTGGTCGTCCATCAGACCGCCAAGCACGATCAGTTCACCATCGTTAGCCAGCACGGTGGTCTTCAGTTTGCGCTCACCAAACACCACGTCGAGGCTGGTCTGTCCTTCCACCTTCGAGACTTCCTGCTCAATCACCATCTGTACCGCGTTACCTTCGTTAATCTGCGGCGTGACTTTCAGCATGATGCCGACTTTTTTCCTCTCTACTGTATTGAAAGGATTGCTGTTATTGGAGCCAACGGTAGAGCCGGTTAATACCGGAACGTCCTGACCCACCATGAAGAAGGCTTCCTGGTTGTCCAGCGTGGTGATGCTCGGCGTGGAGAGAACGTTCGAGCTGGAGTCGTTTTTAACCGCCTGTACCAGCGCCATCCAGTCGCCTTTCACCACGCCAACCGCCGTACCGCTAAAGCCGGAAAGAAGCTGGGCGAGCGTGGAGAGATCGCCGTTGGTATCCGGATTAATGGTGGTTGCGCCGTTTTCACTGATCACCGTCGAGCCTTTCTGCGGTTTCGCCTGAGAAATGGCTGCGCCCAGCGTACCGATAGGGATCTGCGTACCATTAGCAAACTGCATTAATCCGGCATCTTTCGACGCCCACTGCACGCCGAAGTTGATATTACTGCCTTCGGCCACTTCCACGATCAACGCCTCGACGTGCACCTGAGCACGGCGAATATCCAGTTGTTCAATCACGCTTTGCAGCGACTGCATGATGTCCTGCGGCGCGGTTACAATCAGGGCATTACTGTGTTTGCTGGCGGCGATGGAGACAACCTCACGCCCGCTACCGACCGTGCCTTCCGCCTCTTCTTTAGCCGCCGTGAGCGTGCCGCTGACCTGCTTCAGTACATCGACCAGATCTTCGGCTTTGCTGTATTTGAGATAGAAAACCTGGCTGTTGCCGCTGCGCTCCATTTCTGAGTCCAGCCGACGGATCAGGCGGCGCATTTTGTCCCGCGTGGCCGGGTCACCACTGACAATCACACTGTTGGTGCGTTCGTCGGCGACAATTTGAGATTTCAGCGTCGCAGGCTGGTTCTCGCCGCTGTTTTTCGTCAGGCTTTCCAGCACGCGGGCGATTTCCGAAGCCGAGGCGTTATCCAGCGGGATCACCTCTTCAGTGCGATTACCCGCGTGATCCACACGCTGGATCACTTCCGTCAGCCGCTCCACGACGGAGGCGCGTCCGGTGAGCATAATCACGTTGGAGGGATCGTAATTAACAACGTTGCCTGAGCCTGCGCTGTCGATCATCTGGCGCAGAATCGGTGCCAGCTCGCGTACCGACACATTACGTACCGGCACTACTTTGGTGACCATTTCATCGCCCGCGTAGTTGTCGCTGCCTTCACCAACCAGCGGCAGCGGCTCGACTTTCGCGGCACTGGATTTCACCACCTTCAGCACGTCGTTTTCCATCGGTACGACCGCATACCCCTGTGCTTCCAGCAGGTTAAGGAATAACTGGTAATACTGGCGTTCATTGAGCGGAGTCATAGTGCGAATACTCACTTTCCCCTGAACGCCCGGCCCCATAATGATGGTTTTATTAAGGTTAGCGCCGACGGTTTCGATGAACGATTTCAGGTCGGTATCTTTAAAATTAGCGGTGAAAGTGGCTTCTTCCGCCCAGACCGGTGAACTGCATAATGCCGCTGCCAACACCAGCGGCAGTAAACGCTTTTTTGTTTTGAGGCCAGTTGTCTTCTTACGCCAGACCGACAACGTAATATCACGCCAAAACACGATGAATGATTCTCCTGGATTAAATGCGGTTAGCGCAGCGCGATGGAAATGTCGTGGCGCGCACCCTTGCGTAAAACCGTAAGTTGAATGGAATCCATTGAAGGTAACTGCCGCATCAGAGCAATCATTGCTCGTGGATCAGTGAAATCCTGCTGATTGAGCGCAATGGCGATATCGCCTTCCTTGAAACCGCTGGCATCGAACAGAGAACGATCTGCCCCCGGTTTCACTGCATAACCGACAATTCCCTCCTTACGCACAGGCGTAAGCTGGATATAGTTAAAAATTTTCTGCGGATCTTTCGCCAGTGCCTGACGCACGGCAGTCGGGATCTCAACTGGCGCACTGACAGCAGGTTCAGCAACAGCTTGCTTTGCTTCGTCACTGATGGCTTTTTTGTTGGTCACGGCTACGGTGGAACGCTCCTCTTCAACCAGGCTCAGGCGCTCTATTTTTCCCTGATAGCGCAGCATCACATGGTCGCGGTTGATTTCCTCAATCACCGCGTTGTGAGAACCAAGCCGTTCCCCCTGCAAATAGACCTGCTGTTTGCCACCTTCTTCAATAACCGCGCCGGGTCTGGCACCAAAGGCGATCCCGCGCAGCACCACATTAAGACGCGTTTCGGCCACAGGTGCAGGTTCGGGTTGTTTTACCGGTGCGGCGACGGGCTGATATTTGCCAAACCAGTTTTGCTGGCTGATTAATTGCACGTCATTTTTATCGAACGTTTTTGCATCCGTACGGGGCGGTTTATTCACCGATGGAGAAACCACCGTATATTCCGCAGAAAAGGAGAAATAACGCCAGAGTGAATGCGCCACTTTTGCAGAAATAATAAGCAGCATCAGCCAGAACATCCCGCGTGCAATTTTTCGCAGATGCTCTTTGTCTGTATTAAGAGATTGTCTCTGGTTAAGAGTGTGACGAATTTTTGTCAGCCATTGAATGAGATAAATTCGTGCGTCACGAAAAACAACCCGCGCCAATTTATATCTACCCGACGTTATGCTTTGACTATTCCACAGGTGGTACGATCCAGTTTCCGCTGATACTGGTTACCTGTACGTGTATCATTAATCGTTATGCTGTAATTAATTCCCTCAGTGAGCATTAATTTCACCGTTGGGTCAGCGCACATTTGTCGTTGATAGCTGGTTAAAAAGGCGTCTGGCGTCTGCGTGATCTGAGTACCCGCTTCGCTGATAATGGTCATTTTTACCGTCGTGCCGCTACTTTGTGCCAGCACTAAGGTATATCCCGCAGATTTAATCGGCAGGTTTTGGCTGATATTTTGCGCCTGTTTTTTCGCCAGTAAACTGGCATTTTCATTATGGCCGGCACAGCCACTTAATAATCCTGTAACGCTCAACAATAGCGATATTAATACCCTCCCTGGCATTTGTTTTATCGACATGGTAAATAATCTCTAAGGTTATTAATAAGAGTTAAAATGTCACTTTGATAATGACGTGGTTATCATTAAAACAATGCCTGTAGATAAAGTGTTGCTATACCGCCCAGACTTAAACACGGTCCAAAAGGCAGTGTGGTTGATCCTCTTTTTGTAATAACGGCATATATCAGGCCGCAGCATGAGGCGATTAAAGCAACATTGGGCAGTGATAACGGTCCCACCCAACTACCTAAAGCGGCGAACAATAATACATCGCCCATGCCTAATGCTTCTTTACGCAGAACTATTCCGGCTATCCAGCGCAGAGAGTAAAAAGTGATAAACCCCACCAGGACGCCGGTGACTGCATCTTGTAGCGTGAGCGGGCTCTGCTGCGCCCATGCCGCAATTAGTCCCGTCCACAATACGCCCTGAGTAAAAACATCGGGCAGCCATTGGTGATCGAGGTCGATGATGCTCGCGGCAATCAGCCAGGCGGATAATATCATCACCGCCAGCGCCCATCCACTTTCCGGCCACACCAGGCTCGCCAGCAAAAAAGCGAGTGCCGTCAATAACTCCACCAGCGGATAACGCTTGCTGATTTTCGCCTGACAATCACGGCAGCGCCCTTTGAGCATCAGCCAGGAGAGCAGCGGAATATTGTCACGTATCCGGATGGTCTGCTGACAATGTGGGCAGTGCGAACGCGGTAGCGCAAGGCTTATTTTTGACTGCGCACTCGGCATTTCACCATGAAACTCCGCCATTTGTTGGCGCAGCATGATGGGGTAACGCCAAATCACCACATTCAAAAAACTGCCGATGATCAATCCTCCGACGGTAGCCAGTATGGGCATCGCCACGGGGTATTGCTGAAAAACATCAAAAAGCATGGTTAAAGGTTGTTTGTTGTAACTTGCCGGATGCGGCGTAAAACGCCTTATCCGGCCTACAGGTATCTGCCAACGCAAGTAATCGCGGCTTTCCCTGAAGACCCGATAAGATGGCGCATCGGGCATATGTGTTAACCCGATGCGCCTTATTTCATGCCGGATGCGGCGCGAGCGCCTTATCCGGCCTACAGGTGTCTGCCAACGCAAATAAACGCAGCTTTCCCTCTCTGTAGGCCCGATAAGCTTGCGCA
>NZ_JBJQJA010000032.1:0-21063 GCF_046487665.1 Escherichia sp. WS1152
TCTGCGTTTCTCCGGTCCTAAGACATCAATCATCTGCTCTCCAATGACTAGTCTAAAAACTAGTATTAAGACTATCACTTATTTAAGTGATATTGGTTGTCTGGAGATTCATGGGGCCAGTCTAGTTTTTGTCTTACTTCCCACATCGAGCATGACCTTAAAACATCTAATATCCAAATAATTGAACATTAAGTAAGCGGATACATAATACATGCATAAGATCGAAATTCTGGTCATTAAATGAACATCATTTAACATAAAATAAATTGTACGCCTAATTGTTGTATAGATTAAATTGTAGTGCTGTTTTAGCACTAACAGTTCATCACAGCTATCGCTGATTTCAATGGATTAGACTCATGAAGGCATACGGAACGGAGTTTTTCTCAATGCATGCTCAAAACTTGTCGGACTAAGCACACGGCTGAAGGCAAAGCGGCCAGTGCGGATTCTTTGTTATTTATTCGGTGTTCACCGTACCGTTTATTGCGCGCAGGTGAAACGTCCTGTTTATGTACAAAGAATTGAATTACGAAGCCGGGCAATCAGCCAGACGTTGCGCCAGAGTGGTGTTGATGCAGGCCAGTGGCTGGCACGGTTGAAGAAGCAACAGGACACCATCTGCCAGATGGATGAATACAACCGCCTGCTCTCATCGCAGGTGGCGACTTATACTTCCGAAATCAACCGGCTGAAGGCGCTGGTTGCAAAACTGCAGCGCATGCAGTTCGGTAAAAGCTCAGAAAAACTTCGCGCAAAAATCGAACGGTAAATACAGGAAGCACAGGAGCGAATCAGCGCACTTCAGGAGGAAATGGCAGAAACACTGGTGAGCAATATGACCCGGCACTGCCATCTTCCCTGCGCCAGTCTTCAGCCCGTAAATCGTTACCAGCCTCACTTCCCTATGAAGCCAGGGTCATCCGGTCGGAAGAGGAATGCTGCCCGGCCTGTGGTGGTGAGCTCAGCCCTCTGGGGGGTAATGTGTCAGAGCTGCTAGAGTTTATCAGCTGCACCTTTAAGGTTATCGAAACACAACGCCCGAAACAGGCCTGTTGCCGGTGCAACTATATCGTGCAGACACCTGAGCCTTCAGCAGTTATGCCGGACCGGGGCTTTAGGCCCATGTAGTCACCGGGAAATATGCAGACCATCTGCCGTTATACCGCGAGTCAGAAATATACCGTCGCCAGGGCGTGTAGCTGAGGCGTGCCACGCTGGATCTGTTCCGTTGCGAACTACTGGAGCTGCTGTATAACATACTGCGCCAGTATGTGCTGATGGCCGGTAAAACTCGAACCGTCCGGCAGTGGTGCTACGTCCGTGATGACCGTGATGCCGGCTCGGAGATGCCCCCGGCGGTTTGGTTCGCGTACAGTCCGGCTGGAAAGGTATCCATTCACAAAATCACCTGGCCGGTTACAGCGGTGTGTTTCAAGCCGATGCTTACGGTGGCTACCGGGCGTTATACGAATCAGGCAGAATAACGGAAGCCGCGTGTATGGCACATGTTCGGGGAAAAATCCACGATGTGCATGCAAGAGCGCCAACCGACGTCACCACGGAAGCCCTGCAGCGTATCAGTGAACTGTATGCCATCGAGGTTGCGGTCCGGGGCTGTTCAGCAGAACAGCGTCTGGCGGCAAGAAAAGCCAGAGCTGCGCCACTGATGCAGTCACTGTACGACTGGATACAGACTCAGATGAAAACACTGGCGCGTCACTCGGATACGGCAAAAGCGTTTGCATACCTGCTGCAGTAGCGGGATGCTCGGAACGTGTACTGCAGTAATGGTTGGGTGGAAATCGACAACAACATCGCAGAGATCGACTTACGGGGAGTGGCCATAGGCCGGAAGAACTCGCTCTTCACGGGTTCCGACAGTGGTGGCGAACATGCGGCGGTGCTGTACTCGCTGATCGGCACATGCCGTCTGAATAATGTGGAGCTGGAAAAATGGCTGCGTTACGGCATTGAACATATCCAGGACTGGTCGGCAAACCTGGTACGCGATCTGTTACCCTGGAAAGTTGATCTGACCGCTCAGTAAATATCAATACTGTTCTGGTGAGCCGTTTACTTGCATAATGCTCAGGAAACACAACCGCGTGATGGCCACCTGATGTTGCATTCAGATCAAGGTGTTCAGTATAAAAGCAATAAATACAAAATTTTACTCTGCCGTTATGAGGCGATGCAAAGTATGAGTCGCAGAGGGAATTACCTGGATAATTCGCCGATGGGAAGAGTCTTTCGCAGATTTAAAAGTAAATGGCTTGTGAAGGGTGGTTATGGTGATTTTAGTCATGCAGTACGCGATATAAAGCAGTAGATAAATTGTTATTACAACGTTTATAGACATCATACAAACAATGGTGGTTTATCGCCTTGCTTACATGAAGAAAAGTGGAAACAGGTTATTCCAGTGTCCTGATTTTGTGAACCACTACAAACAACCCTGAATATATGTAATAGCAAAGTTGTTATGTACTCTCTTGACTAAGTTAAGATGTCTGTCATGTAGCTTTACCATTGTGATATTATTATGAACACTCATGCAAAGGAGTTTTTCATTTTGGGTGACGTAAATCGACTTAAAAAACTTCAGGATAGTGTCAAGCGATACATGAGAAAATAAGTGACCATATGTCGCTTGACTACCTTCAATCAGTAAAGAGGCTCTCTTTGCGTTACTGAGAGCAAAGGTCTATTGATATGGCTAAAATTCATAGGAGAAAGCCTGGCAATAATAATTCTCCGTAGTTCTTTCCCTATATAATCTCAACACATCCCGCAAGCGCTATATCAACTTTTGGCAGACGCTCATTTGTGATGTCTAACTGTTCAAAGAAACATTTTCTTGCTTATGGTTAAAACTGATCCCGGGAGCACCATAAATGGCAATAACAAATGTTATTCGTTATTAATAATAATAGATAGTCTCCTATGTGTCATTTTATTTTAGAGTAGCTGTTATGTGAAATTTCTTTTTATCTTTATAGTCATATCTATTATCATTTTTAAATTTTGTAAATATAGCAATTTTTGTTTGAAAAACATATTCATCAATGATGTGTAAAGTATAAAAAGCATGATGGCGACAATAATTTTATCACCAGTCTCTCCAACAAAAATACCATCTATGCTACCTCCATTAACGATACAAATAGCCGAATACGATAGGCATAAAATTGATATAATTGCTGTTTTCCCGCCTCCCCATAAGAAACATTTTGATTTTATTTTGGGAATTCTTACCTGTATACAGTTTGACACATATGTCAACTCTTCTAATGAATAAGGTAACAATGCTTCAATATGTTGCTCATCACTATCAATGTCATATATTAATTCATTGACCACCTCCCCTTTAAAATTATATATATACTTTATTGTATTAATTACAGGAACTGATAAATATGTAACTCCCATAATGACATTAATAAAATAAAGAGATAATGCGCTAATAAAACTCAAGTTACTTTTTGTATTAAACGGTCCATATGTCAAAGTAATTATGGCAAGAAGAAAAAAAGAAATAACAGAAATGCAAAAAGATATTTTTTGTACCTTACTCAACCGTTCAGCAATTCTGTTTACTTTCATGTGCGGAGTATAAGAACTCATTTCATTTATTGTTCTCATAATATGATTGACTCTATACATCACTCCTCCAGGTTAAATGGCTTCTTTTTGTCTTTTAATAGTATAATAAGCATGATTTCTTTAAGTTCAACTTGAGAATAAATCAACCGCAATGATTAATTTCATACCGCAAGGCCTAACGCTGATATTACCCCATATAAAAAAGATATTAAAAACAACATAATCATAACTCCACCTGAAAATATAAATATACTTAAGGCAAAAAGTCCAGAGCATGATACTTTGTTATCATAAAACCACATGACTATTACTGTAGACCAAAGTACAACCCCTATCCAAAACATATAATCGATCATATACACTGTCGGAAATTATTTAATTCGAATCAACAATATACAAAACATATATTTACTTTGATTATGGTAGATACATGCACAAAAAAGAAAAATATTAATGTTACATTTGATAAAACATTCTATTTTTACATATTTATTTTTTCAACTCATCAATCATTCCCCTGATTATTTCTTTATCATTTGCGTCCAAACCGTCTGTGCTGAAATCTATTAATTCTAACTCGTCCTCATTGAAGGATAATTCTCGAATTATATGAAGATGATTACAATTTGATGTATCTCTCTTTTTCGTTAGCTTCTTACAAAAAAAGTAACGTCCAGATTGTTGATAAAGATAGTATGTAAATTCGCCATGATATCTTACCATTATTACCTCAAAAAACCAATGACAGAATATAGCAATCATCCTGCAAATAATTTGCTGGACGATTGCTAACCCTCACCAGTAACGATTAAAAATAATAATTGCCACCAAGAATAAAACTCAAGTTGCGATCATTATTTATTGAGTATGAGGATGATAATAAAAGACGTGCATCCTTCAAAAATTCAAATTCAACACCACTCTTAAGAACGAAGTTATCCGATGTATTATATTCAACCATATCTGAATCAAAGTTAGTACGACTATAATTTCCAGTTTTAAATGAATACCCCCCACCAAACCATGCATCGACTACAGATTGTTTTATATAATCTTTAAACATTGCTTCATCATTGGAAGTCGATTCATGAGTTTTTCGATAAGAGAAAAATACTCCTGGTTCAATAATAGTTAGCGAATTCGGATAAGTTATTTTCCCTCCCTGAAGATCTTCAACTACACCTCCAGACAACTCAGTATGCGAAAGGTATAACTTAGGTTCAACGTAGAAATCGCTTGGTTGTATGCCACCTATATTTTTTAGATAACCAACCTCACCTGTCAGGCGAAAACCATTTACACCATAATCAGCCTTGAAATTATTTGTTGAACTGACGCTGTTATCATAATCCATGTATTGTATAGACGAATAAGTCCACAGCCCCTGACGTTCTGACTCATTTAGTCCATCACTGATATTTTGTTGAAATACATGATAAAGCCCAAGAGTATAACCGTCTACATTTCCGGTAGCTCTTTTATTATTTGTTGACGTTGTTTTGTTAGCGGCACTCCCCATCCCGCCCATTATCCCGATATGTGAATAGTTATATCCATCAGTCCAATTGTATATATCCCCTCCAATCATCATAGTATTTAAACTATAACTGGTCTTGAGATTATCATACACCTCACTATTACTACCTGAGTTGTTGTTAAATTGAATCCACATCCCATTGTTATATAAGTTTTCAAACAATGTAGGATAACGATGTTGCCCGGGTATGTCATACCGTTGTAGAGCAAACATATCTAACATACTTTTACTATTGTTTATAAACGCACCTGGCTCAGGACGCATATCCACACTCAGATACCAATTCTTCCTTTTCTTGTTCAGCGCATACTCCCAGGCCCCCACATCAATGTAGTCACCTGTCACCTTATATTCCTTACCATTCTTAATCAGTGAGTTAAGGTAAAAACTACCTGATGAGTCCCCGTTAACCTCAACAAGAAGAATATCGCCACCTTTCTTTATTTTATTTTTACTGTTTGTCGTGACAACTATACCTGAACTCCCGGATGTATCACCTTTAACATGCATCACATCCGCCTCTTTCTGCCCGAAAATTCCGAACTGTACACCGGAACCATCATGTGCAACATAATCTTTATCCAGATACACATCTGATGAAGCACTTCCGTCAGAAAGATAAATCATCCCTTTATTATCTATCCCTGTCATATGCTGCGAGTATCCGTTAAAGTCAACCTGTGCTTCTTTGCTGACATTCAGTATACCATCAACGGCATCATTCCCCCTTGCATCCAGTCGGGTTCCGTCATAAACATTTATCTGCCCTTTCCAGTCATTTGTTCCTGACAGAGAAACTGTCCCTCTTTTTACATTTATGACAGTGTCTGCACATGAACCGGAATCCATACAAATGAAATTAGTTGAGAGTGTATAGCCATTAACACCATCAAAATTTACTTCCGCATAACCATCTCCTGCTCCCATAGATACAGGATTGAACTGTCCGGAATTCATATTACTAACATTCACGATTGCTTTACTGCCCAGTCCTGTAGCAAGTGAAATGTTGTTGGCATTAGTTACTGCATTATCCTGAAGATTCAGTACTGCAAAACTATTATTACCTTTTGCCAAAGTTAATGAACCATCACCATAAACTGATGCATCATTAATGGTAACTAACGACTGGCTGTAATCACCTTCACCAATGGTTGATTCCTGAGACGAGCCGAAATCAAATATGGAATTTCCAGTTATACTTATAGAATTTTGTGAATATGCACCATTACCAATATTTATACGTTCTCCTTTAAACACAGAGTTATCAGAGATAGAAAGATTAGTTATGGCATTATCACCTTCACCGATGATGATTCCATCAGATGCAACAAATTTACTGTTATCCAGTGATAAATCTGTTTTGACTCCGGAACCAGCACCTAGTATACCATTCCCAAGATTAATATCTGAGTTTTTGTAAATCAACGTAGCTTCTGAACCATCACCTTTTGCTACTATATAATCTCCCACTACAGATATCCCTGCATCATTAGCATCCATAGAAACGACAGCATTGTTAGCCGTCCCAAGCAACAGGCTACCACTATAAAGCTGAGAATGCTCAACAGACATTTCTGCTTCGGTACTATCCCCCTGTCCGAGAACCAGACTACTACCTATATTCAGTACACTATCTTTTACTGAAAACTTTGCTTTAGCCTGATCTCCAACGCCAATACTAGCATTCCCTTTTATTGACATGTTACTACCCGCCCCGACAGAAACAGTAGCTATAGTGGAGCTGCCTTTACCTATATCAATATTCCCAGCGGCATGGAAAGTTGAGTTGTCCAGTTTTAGTAATGTATGAGATTTTTCGCCCACCCCGATATATCCATTGCCGATATTAATTTTTGAATCAGAGTAGTCCAACGTTGCAGATGCATTATTACCTTTTGCAACAGTGAAGGTATTTTTACTGCTGACAGAAGCTCCTGCACCTGTCATTTTGACATCAGCATTATCTCCCTCACCAACTGATAGCGAACCAGTATTTAACTGCGAAGAAGATATATTTATATTAGCCTGTGTACCTTTACCTTTAGCCAAAGTCATATCACTGCTGCTTGTTACAACAGAACCGTTCTGAATATTAAATTTAGTTATGGAGCCATCTCCACTTCCGATGGTAGAGACTCCATTCACTGACAGTTTTGAGGCATCTAATTCTATATTAGCATTGGAATTATTTCCAGTAGCTACAGTAAAATTCCCATCTGAAGATATAGTGCTTCCACTAGACGCGCTTACAGTAATATTTGATTCGCTCCCAATACCCACAGCAATATTCTTATCAACATGCAGGTTGGAACTATTATCCATATTTAAATTTAACTTGCCTGCAGCAGAAATTCCTCCTTTCATGTCCCCATGAACTAAGAAATTACTTCCATTTTTTATATTTATCTCCGAAGGTTTTTCATTAGGAATGCCATCTACCCCCGTAGATACAACCACATCATTTTTTACATCTAGTTTTGATTTGTTATTTATGTCAATAATGCCATTGCCTGTTTTACCCAAGACTAAATCCCCGGAGGAAACCGTCCCATCTGTTATATTATTTCCTTGAGAAATAATTTGTTGGTTCCACTTCACCTGACTATCTTTAAATGGGGTGTCAGCTTGAGATGACACGACAAAAACATTGCTTCCATTGTTAATACTCAATGAACCATTACTGTCATCACTGACATTACTGGTTTTGTCGTTATCATTCCCAGAGACCCATAACTGCTGTGTATACAGAGTGCTACCACCATCTATATTTAATTCCCCTTTTGAGGAATCACCTACAATAGTAACGCTTGCACCAACACTTGCTGATTTATCAATATTTGCAGATGCATTTAACCCACCTGCAGGGCAGGTGCTAGATTGACCATTACAAGTAGCCACCGAAAAATAATCTTTAATATTGACGGTGCCATTAATATTAACATTCGCATCTTGCTTAATCCCTATATTTAATGATCCTGAGATATCCTTATTGCTAATGCTACTGCTGCCGTCAATATTTTCAGCGTATGCTAAGCGAGATCCCAAAAAGAAACACATGATATATCTATTGATCTTTTTAAGTTCTTTCATAATAGATAAAATAAAAAGCTAGAATAAAATTAAATTCGAGAAAATAGATAATTATTTCTTTTACAGAATACCCTCAACATTACGAAAATCAGAATATTCTTTTCAACTTAAGCACAAAACATCAAGTACTTGTATAATGCTTTGTATTTTATGATAAAAAAAATGTTAACTTCCGTGCAAATTCCTAAAGAAGTGCTCTCTTTTTCTATGGCTAGGCTTATCTGGATTTGTTCGTAAACTTGATGATTTTTCTTTATATTAAAATTATCAACATAAACAATGTTAACAATAAGAACCAGGACAAGTTGCGTAGTGGCGTTTCTTACTACAGATTCAACTTAAAGAAGAGTATGTTCTTTAAGGAACAGATAGTTACCATATACAATAAATTGATATTCTGAGAGCAATTGCTTCAGGTCAAACACTTTAATTTCTTTATGTGTATTGAAGATGACACAAATAGCTAAAAAATTATATTTTATAATTCTTCTATTTGCATTTACTTTTTGTTGCTATTCTTAATACTGTCACATCAGTAAGCAGCATGGAATTATCAGCTATTTAATTTATGATTAAAATCGATTCAAAACAAATCAAATATATTTTTAATTTACAGAGAAGTCACGCTCAGAATATATATTCTGCACCTGGCATAGCTAATGTATTATTATAACCTTTATTACCAACCTGGACTCCTACATTTCCCCACAAATACAGTCCATTAATTAACGGTCCTTAAATATCAGTTTTCACTTCTCCAATATTACGGATACCATCCTGTTACACCGGTATTCCGTTCATACGAACACCAAAATCATGGGTATTATGCAACCAACTCACCTCAACAAATGGGCTGAAATTATGGAATTTACCACTGTCCAATTTGATGTGCCCTTTGAGCCAGTTTTTCACGCCCAGACGGGTATGGACATTACCGTCTCCGATGCTTTCAATAAGAGTACCGTTACTTTCATAGAGTTAATCAGCTTTGAATAAAATATAATCCCGACATTAAATAACATCAGTGCTTTGATATTGGGGCCTGCTAACCCTCTCTTGATATCAGTTGAGTGCAGGAAACGCCAGTTCAGAGGAGGCAGGACTTAGGAAAAATAAGAGAGTGGCAATCATGAGTCAGGTTCATGTACATGCAGTTATGAAAAGAGGATATCAGGCAATGAATAAGGCACTAATATAATAAATCTCATATCTAAGATATGATACATTTTAGTTACATATATTTTCTTATTTTATGCGAAAAATATTATATGAAACGTCGTAATTATATACATCTTATCGAAAGTAATTTTCTGCATAATCATTATTATGTTTATATTAATCATGGCAGGATTGCATATAAATCAGTCACTATGCTGAGTCTGCAACCTTCCTGCGTAAAGTCAAACTGTCAGGGGGACGGTGACGCCCCGGGCCGGAATTCACGTGGTACATCTTCTCCCTTTCAGTTCCCTTTCTCTGTGTTCTCCGATCCTATTCATCCTGGCATTACCCCAATTCTCCCAAAAACGGCAAACCAGCCATCAGCCCGCGCCACGACTGGCTTAAGACGGGATCCCTGCGGCAAAATGCGCCTTTACGTATTTGGTTTTACCCGCAATAATGCGTGATAAGCAAACAAAAGGATCCGCGTGCTGCGATTTATTGTCGTGGAAGGATCCGGGCGTTCAGGTCAGAATACCTGTATCCATAAACAGTGCGTGTGCTACGTGAAAAATAACTCATGAACAATGTCATTCCCCTGCAGAATTCACCAGAACGCGTCTCCCTGTTACCCATTGCGCCGGGGGTGGATTTTGCAACAGCGCTCTCCCTGAGAAGAATGGCCACTTCCACGGGGGCCACACCGGCCTACCTGCTGGCCCCGGAAGTGAGTGCCCTTCTTTTCTATATGCCGGATCAGCGTCACCATATGCTGTTCGCCACCCTCTGGAATACCGGAATGCGTATTGGCGAAGCCCGGATGCTGACGCCGGAATCATTTGACCTGGATGGAGTAAGACCGTTTGTGCGGATCCTGTCCGAAAAAGTGCGTGCGCGACGCGGACGCCCGCCAAAAGATGAAGTGCGCCTGGTTCCGCTGACAGATATAAGCTATGTCAGGCAGATGGAAAGCTGGATGATCACCACCCGGCCCCGTCGTCGTGAACCATTATGGGCCGTGACCGACGAAACCATGCGCAACTGGCTGAAGCAGGCTGTCAGACGGGCCGAAGCTGACGGGGTACACTTTTCGATTCCGGTCACACCACATACCTTCCGGCACAGCTATATCATGCACATGCTCTATCACCGCCAGCCCCGGAAAGTCATCCAGGCACTGGTCGGTCACAGGGATCCACGTTCGATGGAGGTTTATACCAGAGTGTTTGCGCTGGATATGGCTGCCACGCTGGCAGTGCCTTTCACCGGTGACGGGCGGGATGCTGCGGAGATCCTGCGTACACTGCCTCCCCTGAGGTGACGGCATACGCGCTTCCTTATATAAGCTGTGGTCAGCAGAACAGACATAACATAAGCTGGAGCATGTATATAAGCTGTAGTGAGTAAGTCATGTTTTATGAAGGGAGCAATGCTTCAGCATCAGGTTACGGGATCACTTACGTAAGGGACAGGCAGATGGCAGTTCAGCTACAGACAGCACTGCAGGGAACAAGAATATAAACTGCAGTGAGCTGACCACTCACTGCACCAGTTAATATAAGCTGTAGTCAGTAAAGGAGCGCTCTTCACTGACTACAGTTTATATTCAGCGGGATTTGAAGAGTTTTTCCAGGTCATCCAGCGTGATGCCCAGTTTCTCAAGCAGGGCAAGCTTCTCCGCCATCTCCGGACTGACTTTTTCCGCAGGTGAAGGTGGCAACGGATTTTCCTTACTCTCATCATTCGGCGCTTTTAACCGGGGACGCCGGTAGTGAATACAGAAGAATTTTGTCCGCCCCCGCTGGATCTCCGTGTAATCAAGATATCCAATCTCGCGCAACTGCTCCATTGCCCGTCTGACCGTCTGGTTCTGGGAAAATACAGGAGACTTCAGATTGAGGCGTGCACGCAGCCGCGCCAGCGATATCGGTGCCGGATCCCGGGGCAGGCTCTCTATAAAGGTGTAGAGTGCCTGGGCGGACTCCCGTCGCTTCAGGGCATTAATCGCCTTAAGCTGGAGAAGGACTTTTCTGTCAAACTGGTACAGTTCAAACAGGCGGGGATCAGCCTGTAACTGAACAATATCCCGCTCAGTATCGTAGTAGGCTGACTGTACCAGATGGGTGATGTATTCCCGGGTGTGCTTCTCATCGGTACGGGAAAACGAGATCACGGTACCGGCAATGCGCTTCAGGGAAGGGCTGATGCGCTCACGCAGCCTGCGGGATGACTGGCTTGAAGGTATACCACACAGTTTTGCAAACTCAACAAAAGGCAGTTCAACTTTGTCACCAATCACGTTATGGCGGGCAAAGGAATGAATGATCCCCACCCAGGTCTTGAAATCGTTATCCATATCCAGGCGGGGGCCGGTGATCTCAACCTTATCGAATCCCTCAGCACGGGCCAGGGAAAGACGAGTCAGCTCTTCCGTGGCATCAGTACGTGACAGTGTATTTTTTTTACTGTTCTTCAGTGATTTAAGGGTCGGTACAAAAACGCCAAGACGCATCAGCGCCACAGGTTGTACGGTGTTGTTATTGTTTGGTGTCAGTGTCACCAGCTCACCGGACGACTTATCCACCTCGCCGAACAGTTTTTTGATGTCTGAATTTTCGTTTTCCAGAAAGCCTCCTGCCTGTGGACAGTAAAAGAATAAACAGAAAATCGTGTGTCAGAACCCCGTCAACTGACTGAAGAAAAACCTGCAGTCTGTATTTAACAACTGAGTCTGGCGTACTGACCATAGTTTATGTCATTAACTTACTTCAGTATATGCATTACTGAATACAGCTTATCATGAACCTGTTACAGTTTATCCATAACATGCCACAGCTTATGTGAACGTGGTCCCGGCCCATGAGTGACAAGGTTTGTAGCGATATGGGGATCTTTAATGGATCCTTTATTGATCATTCATGGATCTATTTACTGGATCGGGCCTCTGGATATGTGGATAAATCATTCCGGAAAAACAGCATACACTACCGATTATGAAGGCTTCAGGGCGTACCTGCTCACTGTGATTACAGATCCATTGCGCTTCCTCGCCGGTTCGCGGGCTTCGCCCGGTCACCGGTCTGCGGCGAGCACCGTTTTTTCTGAAGTCTGTCTTTACAGGTAATTTTTGACGGAATCTGCCGTACTTCCTGAGCGTACAGTCATATCCGAAATACACTTCATATGTTTGTTTCAACGCCAGAGGCGCATACAGACTGGCTCCATGAATATCCTGATGACAGGCACTGCTGCGCAGACACCGGTCATGGATGTAACGGAAATACCAGCTGAACCACAGGTCTTCCAGTCGGGGACACTGAGTACAGGGCTGGAGCTTGTGGATACGTATCTCTGGATCTTCAAACACTTTATGGAAGGAAAGGTGTTAACCAGATCCCTTGCCTGCCTGGTTTATATCAAGCCCTATAGCGACAGGACGGACAGTGTCACCTTCCAGTCAGTAGCTAAACGATCTAAGGTGTTCCTGGACAAACTGCAGGAGCCAACGTCTGAAATGATAAATAAGCGAGGGAATATCTGGTGCTGGAAGAGTTGAGATGACTGGCACATTGGTATAAATCTTGCCGTCATTCTGATCAGTTTGTAACATTCTGTAATGATCACCATTGGCTGGCGATTTTTCTGTTCAGTAATGTAATTAACCTTATCTGATGCGCTGGCCACTATTCCATCAGCTGTACTGATGGCAGGCTCCCTGTTGAGGTCTGCCGCGAGCTGTCCGCCGGACTCAACGGGCTCTGCCACAATCCGGTTATGATAGCCTGGAAACTGATCAAGGGTCAGGTCGATATAGTCCCTGGCAGGGGCGGCAATGACGTGGCCGTATCTGCCAGGACCATTATCCCACTGCATACCGACAATACAGGAGTACAGGTTGCTGCCGTCTTCCGTCAGATAATCAGTCAGCGTCTGGCTGGCCAGCTCGCTGCAACCGGCCGGGAAATCCTTCAGGTGATCATACCCGGCGGTGAGAGAAGCCTCACAGGAAGTCAGCTCCAGAGCATGTCGGAAGGCCTGCAGGCGGGTCCAGGTGTCCGCATTCACTTTTTCACCTTCCCGTCATGACGGGCCAGGGACTGAAGTTTACGGACGTCCTCCCGGGATCCTTTCAGCTCAGCTTTCGTATCCAGCAGCTGCGCCGCCAGCGGTCTTTTTCCCGGGAGCCGACTTTCCTAGCACATATTCTTTTCGCAGTTATCCCCAGAATCTGTGGATAACTGTTGCTCCTCTTTTGAGAGAGAAGGCTTTACTCACCGCCTGAATGCGGCAGATATGTCTGGACGATATATCTGCATACGCCGGTACTGCTTCGTCAGATTGCACGGCAGGTGAATTGCCGGGCTGGTACCATACCATATTTGCGCCGAACCCGTCCGGGGCGGTGCCGATAACAGATGTTAAATGATTGGTCGTTTTTACATCTGTAAAAGCAACAGGGCCCCATGATTATATCATGGGGCCCTGTTACTCTGATTCTTCGCAATAGATTGCTCTGAATTAGATGCGCCTTCTCCATTAGACTAACAGTTCTATATTATTTTACCATCTTTAAATGTGTAAGAGTTTTCTGTTTTTTATTGGTGTTTATCTGTATTTTTTGTTTTAGGAACGTTTTTGTAAGAATTATCTTTTATATTTGAGGTGATATCTTATTGTGGTTGTTGTAATAGTTTAGAGTCGTAATAAATATGATTGATCGCCACTTTAAATGAAGTTAATCTACTGGAGATGAAGTAACTTCATTAATGCGTCATAAAAATAAAAATTCCTGTTTTGGGAAATATGAATGTGTCTGTCCCCTCCTTCGGGAGGGTGTTTTTTATCTGGAAACTGGTTTCTGGTTCTGATTTTTCTTTTTGTATTATAGCGAGTTACGCATATTTACCAATCGATGTCTGGCAAACAGAGTATGGCGATGGTGTGATTTGTGTTTATTGGTAAAAAAAACACCCCCGTAGTGGGGGTGTTGAAACTTCAACCTATGTACTCATTATCCTTGGATGGATGAGTAGCGTGCGATATTGAATCATATTCAGCAGGAATAATAATATTCGCAAAAAAATGGATGTGCAAGGAAATTTTTTATATGCTTTTGTGTGTGGTGGTTAGGTAATCAAGAAGATAAATGATGAAGTGTGCCAGTTCAGGATCAATGTTTCCATGGGAAAGCCATTTATTAATAATATCAATTAAGTTCGAAAGCTCAGGGAAGATTTGTTCAATGTTTTCCTCTGTCTCCCGCACAGTCATATAGCGACGTCTCCTTGGGGATTGAAAACAAAAACAATAATACAACAAGTATGAAACAGAAGGTAGGTGGCAGGGGCGGAACAGGAAAACGCATGAGGGCGCTTCCTGGGGGAGATGCCTGGTATCTTTAGGGTTCAGTTTTGAGATCGGGAATTTTTGTACATTAAGTGCATTATTTAATCAATTGAAACGCGTAATGGATTGATTTTATCAGCAACTATCGCGTTTAAGTTGTCGATCATATTTGAGTTGTCTCATTAAGGTCGAATCCCCTGAAAGCGGCGTATAACGTAGGAGTTCCCCTCTATAGCAATAGGTAAGGCTGTTCAAAAAAGGCTTACCGTACAATAATTCGCTATATCCAGACGGCCCCCCTTGTCATACAAGCTCGTAAGCGGCCCTGACGGCCTGTCAATGCGGTACTGCCCTGTCGGGACTGCTCTACCCACATAAGTTTCTACATAGCTTGAAGCTGGATGGGGAGGTATTACGGCTTTAGCCGTAATACTTTCTTCGTCCTCGCAGCGCTGACAGTTTTCAGGGATCAAATTTAGGTCCGCCATACACTCCGTAAAGACTCTGTCAGTTCACAGGTATTACCTAGTGAAGACGTATCATAAAATGAAAACTGTAGTTGGGTAGTTGCTCCCCCTCACGGCATGCAGGGGCTGAGGGGGAAAATTTCCTTATCTTGTTGTTGCTATTTCTGGCTTAGTCAGTTTTGAATTTTGCTTCCTAAGCAATAATCCCCTCACCGCAACAATCGTTCTTCTACACTAATAAGATCCGAAAAAAGGTAAAACCGGAACTTAATGAAATTACGGAGAATTTGACTGATATCCACTACCCCATTCTTCCGGCGTGCTATCTATACAGGCTGGTACATCTCATTTAGTCCGGAGGTTGTTATGGGCGTCAAAATCACAGGTTTAGACAAAATGCAGAAACAGCTAAAAGAGGTTGAGAGAGCAACGGAGGCCTTAAACGGAAGTTATGATGTTCGTTTTGATGCTAACGATCCTAGCAGCATTGAGAACGCAATTCAGGAAGCCTACTCCATGGTGGACGAACGCGCTTCTGGTTATGCCACTAATCCTATGGTCAGTCCATTAATCGAACACATGAAAGAAAATCTGCGCCAACAGATTCTGGACAGTGCAGAACAACAAAGACAGGAGAGCGGACAGGATGGCGATTGATATCTTTCAGTCACTTAAAAATTGCGTATTCGACCTTCAGCGCGCTGACGTTCAGAACTATCAGCAACCTCTTAAGCAATTGGCCCGGCTCTTGAACTCAGAGAATCTGCAGTCAGTTAATGCACATCTGACCCGCAATGTTGAACTTGATACCTTTCTGGCCAGGAGTGAAGATACTGAATCCAGCATGGCTGGTTCCGCTGTTCTACAGTGGCCTGATGAGCCCGCTGATATTTTGGGCCTGAAGTTGCTGCTGATCGAGAAAATGGCAGACGATAACAATTTTTCCTTTAATTTCTGTCATACATTTTTCTATGATCGAAACATTATTGAATCCATTCGAAAATTCACGTCGTCATTAGTTGCCCCGTTCGTGCGCGATTACCAGTTGTATGTGGAAAACCAACACGATCCTGAGCCTGCAGTGTTTCGGCCGGTTTCCCGAAAAATTTTTATTGTTCATGGCCATGATAATGATGCCCTTCAGTCTGTTGCCCGTTTTATATCCCGGATAGGTCTTGAGGAAATCATTCTTTCAGAACGTCCTGACGGCTCCAGGACGATTATCGAGAAATTTGAAGCAGAGTCAGGGGATGTCAGTTTTGCCATCGTGCTGATGACGCCCGACGATAGCGGCAGTGCTCTGGCATCTGAAAGCACACGTCTCCGCGCACGCCAGAATGTCCTGTATGAGCTCGGATATTTCGCCGGGAAGCTTGGACGCGGGAAAGTACTTGTACTCAGGAAGGGAGATATCGAAATCCCTTCAGATCTTGCCGGGGTTCTCTATACCGAGCTTGATGAGCATGGTGGATGGAAACGCAAACTGCTGAGTGAGCTTGCGTATGCCGGTGTTCCTTTTGACAAGGATAAAGCATTAAGCGCCTGATCTCCTTCATTTAGTAAGAAAAAGGCCGCTAAGCGGCCTTAATTTTTGGTCAGTCGTCATTTTCCAGCGCTGTTTTGAGCGCTTCCTGCTCCGGAGTCAGCTCGTTGCCGGACAGCATAACCTTCAACTTCTCTTCGACTGCTGGCCAGTCATCAAAGAACGGACTGACCTGGTCACGCGCAATCCGGCGATATGCCCCTCGGTGGGAGCTGAAGACACTGGTCTGTAATCGTATCAACAGGTTAACAAGGCCTTCATCAGTGGTAGTAACTTCTCTGACCCATTGCTTCACGGTTTCACCTGAACTCATGTCTCTCCAGGCGTAGAGATACCCGAGAAGAGACTTGCGCAGGAGAAGCTGTTGCTGAAGTTCTGGTTGATTCATACGTTCCGCAAACCTGTCACGCAACCGTTCCGTAATATCGCGACTGAAAAGAGCATCTGAAGGCGAAGGTACTGCATTCTGAGCAAGTCCATGTTCCCAGATAAGATCCCGCATAAAATCGGCTATCCAGAACGGCGAAGCACCCGTAACGATCAGTTTTTCCATAAGCGTGATCGTTCTGGTCTCATCAATATCCTGCATATGCTTCAGCAGATGCCGTACAACCTCATTAATGGCCATTTCACGCAGGGAAAACCATGGGTTACGGATACTGAAGCGAGTGCTCACCTCATCGGTGTGATCGAAGAAAAAATGAACCAGTCCTGCGCACTCTTCGAAATTACGTTCTCTTATCAGGCCTGGAGTCAGTCTGCTCAGTATATGTTCAAACCAGGTTCCGGACAGACTGCCCACACTGTTGATTTTTGAGAGCAGCAATTCAGAAAGCTGCTGCTGTTTTTCCGATACGCCAGCCTGTTCAAAAAGCTGTCTGAAGAATTCAGGTGGCAGAACATTCTGTGGTGAGGAGAAGGCAAAATAATATCGCCAGTGCGTCAGGCTGCTGAGTCGTTTACCGGTCGTCTGGATATGACGAAAATCCTCACTGACGGGCTCAAAAAGATTCAGATATTCATCATTATGTCCACTGATACCTGGGATCCAGTCTGCAAGTGTCAGAAACGAGTCTGCATTTGATGCCCTGAACGTCTTCATACATCTGATAAGCCCCTCCCGGAAGTCTGCTTTCTCTCCGTCAGAAAGCATACCCTGACCGGTTTCAATCACGGACCGTTCTGTCAGGTAATGCTCTGTCCAGTCATACAGAGCCGGGTTTGTCACCCGTATAAGCTGAAGCAGGCACAAATCAGGGAAATAAACAAAATCCCGCATCCCCGGATAAAGAAAAATCAGGGAATTAATGGCCTGATGGATTTCCCGTGGCGTCGAAAGTGCGGCACCATAGGTATCAGTCACCGCGATGAGATCCCTTACCATTCCAGAGTCTGGCGGTTGATTATTAATTTGCTGATATAGAGCCTCAGCCCGCTGGCGAAATTCATTACGTAAATCAAAGGCTTCAGGTCGGGGTAATTTAAAACTAAGCTGAATGATTTTCTGGAGATAACGGCTGCCATCTTCGATATTCAGCGCATGTTCAACGGCATGAGTGATAATCTGCCTGTCATAACAGAGAATATGGGTAAAGCGGGGCAGATCGGCTACTGCACGCACAAGCCTGAACACTTCCGCCACCTGGGATGGCTCCAGTCGGTCCAGATCATCCATGACAACAATGAACTTCAGATCCAGACTCACCAGTTGTCCTGCAATTTCAGCCCGAAGCTTTGTCGTGGTTTTCTGATCAACAGCCAGACGGCTGTCTGAAAATACCTTTATTCCGCCTGCTATCCAGTTAATAATGCTGGAAAACTGTCCGATATATTGAACCAGTGGAAGGACGCGCGATGAAGTATCCTGAGCATACTCAATCACTTTTTGAGCTTCCGGTGACAACAGATATTTACGCCAGAGCTTTTTGAAGCCCTTCGGGGGATAGCGTATTTCCATTTCCTGCTGGATAACCGTGGCAACCGGAAGAAAGAGCGCTTCAACCGGACTGCCGCCACTCAGCCAGGGAGAAATATGCAGCACATGTGTGTGAGCATCTTTTTTCAGGGCAAGGTTTCTCAGGATCAGATTAAGGAGGCTTGTTTTACCCGATCCCCATGCACCTTCTATTCCGACAACATTTGAAGCCTCCAGAGGAAGAGTAAGGATGGAACGGGATATATTTTCTGCGATATTACCGAAACCGTATCGATCCTCAGGTACATCTTCAACTGCCGCATCAAGCCCTTTCTGGTTCCACAGCTGCCTCAGTATCTTCATATTACAGATCTCCGTACAGGCAGCGCAGCCCGGTCAGGGCCTCCGCCAGCGGGCCTTCTTGACACCGCGTGGCGAGCTCCCGGACCAGCGTCTCAAAGGCCTCCGCCGGCATAAAAATCCGCAGGCCGTCTATCCCGAAGAAGCCCTCCGGCGTGACGTTTCCGGGCGGGGAGAACATCACTCGCTCCCCCTGGTGACCGTGCGTCAGGGCTTCCGGATGCCGGGCATACAGCGTGAACAGGCCCAGCAGTTCGGATAACGCTTCCCAGCCGTACGGCACCACGAAGTCCTGGCCGGTGATCAGCAGGTGCAGACGGGGTGTGGTGTACCAGGCCCCCGGGCGTTCTCCGGGGTGCTGGCCGTCAACGCGGATCTCCAGGCGCAGCGTGCCGGCCTCAATGGTTTCCGTGACGGCAGAAATAACCGGGCGCAGCTCCTGTGCCAGCGTTCTTGCCTGTTCTGTGTTCCAGTCCAGGCCGCGCAGCATCAACGGGAAAACAGCTTTCAGCCGCGGCAGGGTGAAGATTTCTGCCAGCACCGCGTCCGGCACCTCCGCCAGGCCAAAACAGTCGCTCTCGAGCGGACGCAGGAGGTGTTCGGCATACATCTGATCCACCACGGGGCGCAGCGCTGCCCGGAAGGCTTCAAACTCTTCTGTCCAGTTTTTCCCGGCCAGGCGGAAAATCCCCTTCAGGTAGTGACCGTCCACAGGGCGATCGTGCTCCACCTGCCAGGCCAGCAGGTTGCCAGTGATGTCCAGCAGCGTGTCCAGGGCCGGGAGTGTGGCCAGCCTATTATGCCCGCGCAGGAAGGCCTCCCTGACGTGAACCAGGACAAAGCGCAGTTCGTCGCGGGAGAGCGCTGACGTGCCGAAGGTCTGGCCCAGAATGATATGCCGGTACAGCTGCCGGACCGTGGCCTCCGGATCGGCAATGAGCTGAAAATACCCGTCACCGGGCGCGACCGTTTTCAGGCCGTCATCGAGGAAGCGTTCGGCTAGGGCGTTGACCGAAGTATTTTCCCGACCGGCACGCGTTTTCAGCGCCTCGATAAGTTTTTTGTGAAAACGCAGGTTAAGCTGGCTTAGCATCATCGATCCTTTAATGTTTGTTTTGTTCTTAATGCTAACCTAGCATTTTATTATTAGCTATTAATCAGTTTTTTAGTTTTTGAAAATTGTGATGCTTCTAAAATTACTAAAATTGAGGATTTTAATGCTACAACAATGCCTGCCTCTTCTTATTTCTCCGGAGATCCGAAAACCCCAATATGCTGAAATATTCGGATTGACCTCTGCGGAAGCCAGTAAGGATATACGGCAGGCATTGAAGAGTTTCGCGGGGAAGGAAGTGGTTTTTTATCGCCCTGAAGAGGATGCCGGCGATGAAAAAGGCTATGAATCTTTTCCTTGGTTTATCAAACGTGCGCACAGTCCATCCAGAGGGCTTTACAGTGTACATATCAACCCATATCTCATTCCCTTCTTTATCGGGTTACAGAACCGGTTTACGCAGTTTCGGCTTAGTGAAACAAAAGAAATCACCAATCCGTATGCCATGCGTTTATACGAATCCCTGTGTCAGTATCGTAAGCCGGATGGCTCAGGCATCGTCTCTCTGAAAATCGACTGGATCATAGAGCGTTACCAGCTGCCTCAAAGTTACCAGCGTATGCCTGACTTCCGCCGCCGCTTCCTGCAGGTCTGTGTTAATGAGATCAACAGCAGAACTCCAATGCGCCTCTCATACATTGAGAAAAAGAAAGGCCGCCAGACGACTCATATCGTATTTTCCTTCCGCGATATCACTTCCATGACGACAGGATAGTCTGAGGGTTATCTGTCACAGATTTGAGGGTGGTTCGTCACATTTGTTCTGACCTACTGAGGGTAATTTGTCACAGTTTTGCTGTTTCCTTCAGCCTGAACCGCCCCGGGTTTCCTGGAGAGTGTTTTATCTGTGAACTCAGGCTGCCAGATCATCGTTTCCGATGGAAGCATAATAAGCTTTTTCTGCTTCTGCCGGTGGGATAT
>NZ_JBJQJA010000033.1:0-19525 GCF_046487665.1 Escherichia sp. WS1152
TTTATTATGGTGATCCCCTGGGCGAAATGCGCCTGGTAAGCAGAGTTTTTGAAATGTAAGGCCTTTGAATAAGACAAAAGGCTGCCTCATCGCTAACTTTGCAACAGTGCCCAAAATGATAATCGGCTATGCGCGTAAATCGACACATCTTCAGGATGTAACGCATCAGGTTGATGAACTGACAAAAGCGGGTTGCGAGCAAATCTATCATGAACAGATCTCACGCGGCGGCACTAAACGCGCCAAAAATGGTGCCCCGGAACTGGAGAACTGTCTGAAGGCATTGCGCGAAGGTGATACCCTGGTTGTTTGGGCGCTTGATCGGCTCGGCGGTTCATTGAGCCAGGTGATTACGTTGCTTGACGACCTGAAAAAGCGCGGAATCACCTTTATAGCCATCAAAGACAGAATAGATACTAGCGCTCCTGTTATCGGGGAAATCTATACTCATCTGATGGCTATATTCTCTAACTTTGAACGCAACCGCAATATTGAACGAACGAGATCTGGACTCGCAGCTGCTCGCGCAAGGGGCCGTGTAGGGGGAAGAAAACCGTCACTTTCGGAAGATGATATTAAGCAAATGAAAATTCTGCTTGCTGATCCTGAAATGACAGTAGGAGCTGTTGCGAAGCGCTTCAATGTTTCTCGCATGACTATTTATCGCTACACGACAAAAGGCAACCATTCAGAGAAAATAAATGATGAATAACATTCTAGCCTGATGACTCCGGTTAGGTTGGGTTTCGTCGAATGCGATGTGCCGCCATATGCCCGTCAGGGCATGGAAGGCGACCGCGCCGGACTCCACCGGACACCGGCCGCAAATCGCCGGAAACTGCGGGACTGACCGGAGCAACAGGCCAACCCCCCTCCCTGCTAAGCCATAACCCAGCCCGCCGCCACGCAGCTGCCGCACGTCCTCCACGGGGGTGCGCAGTGGGCGCCGCGCGCCTGCGCGCGGGTACGGCGGCCCGCCTGCGGGTCGCGGCGCCGTACTGCGAGTTAGCGGCCGCCGCGCGGCCGGTTACGGGGGACACCGCACCGTCACGGCCAGCGCCCCACTGAGCTGCACAATCCACAAATAACACAAAGGTATAATTAAAGTTATGGAAATCCGCCCACCTTGCCGGGCGCCGGTGCCGTGTGGAAATCCGCCCACCTTGCCGGGCGCCGGTGCTGTGTAGAAATCCGCCCACCTTGCCGGGCGCCGGTGCTGTGTGGAAATCCGCCCACCTTGCCGGGCGCCGGTGCCGTGTGGAAATCCGCCCACCTTGCCG
Source organism: Escherichia sp. WS1152 (assembly GCF_046487665.1). Taxonomy (NCBI): domain Bacteria; kingdom Pseudomonadati; phylum Pseudomonadota; class Gammaproteobacteria; order Enterobacterales; family Enterobacteriaceae; genus Escherichia; species Escherichia sp. WS1152. The sequence goes on from NZ_JBJQJA010000033.1 coordinate 1,281, forward strand.
GGCGCCGGTGCCGTGTGGAAATCCACCCACCTTGCCGGGCGCCGGTGCCGTGTGGGAATCCGCCCACCTTGCCGGGCGCCGGTGCTGTGTGGGAATCCGCCCACCTTGCCGGGCGCCGGTGCTGTGTGGGAATCCGCCCACCTTGCCGGGCGCCGGTGCTGTGTGGGAATCCGCCCACCTTGCCGGGCGCCGGTGCCGTGTGGGAATCCGCCCACCTTGCCGGGCGCCGGTGCTGTGTGGAAATCCGCCCACCTTGCCGGGCGCCGGTGCTGTGTGGGAATCCGCCCACCTTGCCGGGCGTCGGTGCCGTGTGGGAATCCGCCCACCTTGCCGGGCGCCGGTGCCGTGTGGAAATTCGCCCATCTTCATGACAAAAATTTGTCAAATGACAGGCTCATGTGTGCTGATTTATGTCAGACGGGATTTTGCTTATCACCTAGATTCTACGTCAGTACTTCAAAAAGCATAATCAAAGCCTTGATAAATATGCATTCCTTCGAAATTCAGCTTTCACCCATTGGGTGAAAGAAAAGTGCTCAAAAATATGTTAAATTATCAGCTTTTATGACTCGATATATGGTAAAATAATAGTAAGAAAAGTAGTAAAAAGGGGTTCTAATTATGATTAATAAAATTGATTTCAAAGCTAAGAATCTAACATCAAATGCAGGTCTTTTTCTGCTCCTTGAGAATGCAAAAAGCAATGGGATTTTTGATTTTATTGAAAATGACCTCGTATTTGATAATGACTCAACAAATAAAATCAAGATGAATCATATAAAGACCATGCTCTGCGGTCACTTCATTGGCATTGATAAGTTAGAACGTCTAAAGCTACTTCAAAATGATCCCCTCGTCAACGAGTTTGATAAAGGGCCTGGCGTCTGCTGACGCCTGTGCAGGGCGAGCCGGTGTGGGTCGCCGATAAGACGCAATCATTTAACGCCTGGTGGCGCTAAGCGCCAGTGCAGTATCAGAGGAGAGAGCATATGACGATTTCCGCTCAGGTGATTGATACTATCGTCGAGTGGATTGATGACAACCTGCATCAACCGCTGCGTATTGATGATATCGCTCGCCATGCCGGGTATTCGAAATGGCATCTGCAACGGCTGTTTTTACAGTATAAAGGGGAGAGCCTGGGGCGCTATATTCGCGAAAGGAAGCTGCTGCTGGCCGCCCGCGATCTGCGTGACACCGATCAGCGGGTCTACGATATCTGCCTGAAGTATGGCTTCGATTCGCAACAGACCTTTACCCGCGTCTTCACCCGGACCTTCAATCTGCCGCCGGGCGCCTACCGTAAAGAGAACCACAGTCGCGCCCACTGAGGCGCGCCCTTCCTGGTTTAGCGTTCGAGCGAAAACCAGCGACGCCACACCCAGCGCAGCACCAGATACTCAATGGCGCCCAGTGCTAAGAACCACAAACAAAACAACACCGTATAAAGCTGGTTGAGATCCATCATATGGAATGTCTCAACCAGCTTTTGCGCCAGCGTCAGGCCCAGCGACGGCGCGGGCAACAGCAGACAGGAGAGCAGAGCCAGGAGCAGGATCCCGGGTGTTTTTATCTTACCGTCAAACTCGGCTGGGATTTCGTACAACCAAGGATAGTGGGTACGCTTAAACCCCAACTTTTGGTTGTCTTTGTAGCCATCCTTTAACGCCAGTGTCTTTAATTTTTTGGTCGGCAGGTTTGGCTGAGTCGGGAAGTCTAGCTCGATGATCTCATCACTTGGGGTGATACCTTCTTCCTTCAGATAATCCTTAAATGCCGCCATATAGCTGGCGCGCACACCAAAAATATTCAAGGTTTCCAGCTTATCCAAGTGCAGACCTTTTGGGCGCTGATTTGGCTTTTCATCCATGTGCCACGGGCAAAGATCGGAAGGGTTACGCCAGTACCAGCGCAGCCGTTTTTCCATTTCAGGCGCATAACGCTGAACCCAGCGGTAAATCGTGGAGTGATCGACATTCACTCCGCGTTCAGCCAGCATCTCCTGCAGCTCACGGTAACTGATGCCGTATTTGCAGTACCAGCGTACGGCCCACAGAATGATGTCACGCTGAAAATGCCGGCCTTTGAATGGGTTCATGTGCAGCTCCATCAGCAAAAGGGGATGATAAGTTTATCACCACCGACTATTTGCAACAGTGCCACTTCGACGACTACCTGCTGCCGGCCGAGAAGTTCGCCGCACTCAAGCGCGAGCAGGCCCTGCCCCTGGCGATCAACCCGAACAGCGACCAGTACCTGGAAGAGCGTTTGCAGCTGCTGGACGAGCAGTTGGCCACCGTCACCCGCCTGGCCAAGGACAACGAGCTGCCCGATGCCATCCTCACCGAGTCAGGGCTGAAAATCACCCCGCTGGATGCGGCGGTGCCGGATCGGGCGCAGGCGCTGATCGACCAAACCAGCCAGTTACTGCCGCGCATCAAGATCACCGAACTGCTGATGGACGTGGACGACTGGACGGGCTTCAGCCGCCACTTCACCCACTTGAAGGACGGGGCCGAGGCCAAAGACAGGACGTTGCTGCTGTCCGCAATCCTCGGTGATGCGATCAACCTCGGGCTGACCAAGATGGCCGAGTCGAGCCCCGGCCTGACCTACGCCAAGCTGTCCTGGCTGCAAGCCTGGCACATCCGCGACGAAACCTATTCGGCGGCCTTGGCCGAGCTGGTCAACCACCAGTATCGCCACGCCTTTGCCGCCCACTGGGGCGACGGCACGACCTCATCCTCCGATGGCCAGCGCTTCCGCGCGGGTGGCCGGGGCGAGAGCACCGGGCACGTCAACCCGAAGTACGGTAGCGAGCCGGGACGGCTGTTCTATACCCATATCTCCGACCAGTACGCGCCGTTCAGCACCCGCGTGGTGAATGTCGGCGTCCGCGATTCCACCTATGTGCTCGACGGCCTGCTGTACCACGAGTCCGACCTGCGGATCGAGGAGCACTACACCGACACGGCCGGCTTCACCGATCACGTCTTTGCCCTGATGCACCTGCTAGGCTTCCGCTTCGCGCCGCGCATCCGCGACCTCGGCGAAACCAAGCTGTACGTGCCGCAGGGCGTGCAAGCCTACCCGACGTTGCGCCCGCTGATCGGCGGCACCCTGAACATCAAGCACGTGCGTGCCCACTGGGACGACATCCTGCGCCTGGCCAGCTCGATCAAGCAGGGCACCGTCACCGCCTCGCTGATGCTGCGCAAGCTCGGCAGCTACCCGCGCCAGAACGGACTGGCCGTGGCCCTGCGCGAGCTGGGCCGGATCGAGCGCACGCTGTTCATCCTGGACTGGCTGCAAAGTGTTGAACTGCGCCGCCGCGTGCATGCCGGCCTGAACAAAGGTGAGGCGCGCAACTCGCTGGCCAGGGCGGTGTTCTTCAACCGCCTTGGGGAAATCAGGGATCGGAGCTTCGAGCAGCAGCGCTACCGGGCCAGCGGCCTCAACCTGGTGACGGCGGCTATCGTGCTGTGGAACACGGTGTACCTGGAACGCGCCACCCAGGGGTTGGTCGAGGCCGGCAAGCCGGTGGACGGCGAGCTGCTGCAATTCCTGTCGCCGCTGGGCTGGGAGCACATCAACCTAACCGGCGATTACGTCTGGCGGCAGAGCCGCAGACTGGAAGACGGGAAGTTTCGGCCCTTACGGATGCCCGGAAAACCTTAGCGTACGATTTTTTCCGAATTCTGCGGGCTCCCCCTTATAGAAGATTATCGGCATTATAGGAAGGTTGACACTGGTTGTAGTACGATCACAATTCCTCGCACACTTGGACATACAGGTGATTCTGTCCAGCATAGTGAAAATCAGAACTGAGCTATCACGACTCTAGTCTTTCCTTCGGTATCTTTCCCCTCAAGATCGTCTATCACACCTTTAGGGTTAGTCACCCAACCTTCAGGGTCGTATACAAAGCATACTAGCGTCTCACAGTCCGGATGTGCACGGTAACGGGCCATATCAATGAGCAGTTCCTCTCCAATTTTATTTGCCCCTAGAGAGCGGCGAGTTTTCTTCACTTCAATGACAATCTTCTCTTTCTTCAGAAGAAAATCCTGTCTGGATGATGAACCTGCGAAGCTAGGTGAATTTTCTTCAGGTCTGACATCATCAAAATGCAGCAGCAGAAGAGCATGAACAAGATCCTGTACATCATACTCGTCATTAATCTCAAGCGGCGTTCTTTCATTGTATCGTTGCTTTAATTGACGACAAAAAGCTGGAAATTTATTGAGTATATTTATAATCAAATCCAGTTCTGCATGTTTTGTTGCTATAGTCGATGCCGTGCCGGAGTAAGTTAAATCGTCTCTGGCTGCATCAAAAATAGGTTTGTAATGTTTAACCAATCCCTGATAATTACTAGACCAAGCAATCCTTTGTGTATCATTAAAATCTTTGTAGTAATCAGATTCCTTTCCATAACTGTCTTCAAGTAACTTTTTTGCTCTTGCAATCCAGTTATTACTTCTAGCCGAATCAATATATTCCTGGCTTCTGTGACTAAATGCACTTGTTCCCATATATTTTGTCGACATGACAGAATTATACTCTTGTTCAAGCACTTCAAATCTTTCAGCTAAGGTCTTCTTCGTCATAGTGCAATCCAAATTATATGCTAATAATATCTGTGAATTTTAATATTCTACCATGTCTGGCTTTCTTCCGTTCACATTGGACATTCAGGTAATTCTGTCCATACCTAATTAGTTACAACATTCACATGTTCTGTTCCTTTATCTGGTGCCCTGTTCCGACATATGTGCCCATATCCTGGGTTATTCAGGATAACCGCTTCCTTTTCACCCTGCCCTGTCGTTCATATTCCTCTGGACAAAAATGCATTATCGGAAAAAATGTCCAAATTTTTTTTTGGTGATCGGAATTTTTGTTGTCGGACGCACCTCTGCTTCAGGTCATAATTGCTGGCACGTCCAGAAAAACAGGTGCGGAGATTAAAAAATTGAGTCACTTACCCGCCAAAATTTTCCAGATTTCACGTAGCACACCACCGCTACTGCATCCATCAACAAAAAATGACGTTTTTTTAATTACTTTGTATGCTGCAACTTACTGAAAAAACGGGATTCATGATAATGCCGGTAACGGCATCGTTCTGTTGGCCAACGCGATCAGCAGTATTGGCTGCAACAAAAAATAAAAGAAAAATCCCTCAAATGAAGGGGAAAAAACGGAAGTACAGGCAAACGACAGGCACAAAAAAACCCGACGGGTAATCGGGCTTTTTTGTGTTTTCCAGCCCTGAGTTGGTGGCTCTGACTGGAGAAGAACTCTCTTCAACCAACATAGACATAATATGTCTACATGATATGGAATGCAACCGTATCCGCTTATGCGTATAATACACCGGTTGGTTCTGATCCGTTATAACTCCAGCCTTCCCGCAAGGATTAAGCGATTTTAAGTCCTGGCTGAAAAACAGGTGGTGCTGTTGTCAGTGCTCTGGCTGGAGTGGAACTGTCTTCAACCAACACCGAAGAACAACCGATATGACAGGCAGTGTAAGAGTAAGTATCGGGAGTCTGCTCCATATAATGGAGTAAACGGATGATTGATAAAGCAATCATCGTTCTGGGGGCACTAATCTCGCTTCTTGAACTGATTCGCTACCTTCTCCAGTTGATGGGCTGATGGCGGAAACGTAACTAAGGCCGGGGGCTAACCACCTCCGGCCTTTAATAAAAACATATTTTAGTTACAATATTCAAATGCATTGACTAAACACCACACACCCAATCTCCTGAGTTAATATCCTGCCTTGCAGGTATATTAGCCCCCTACTCCTCTACTTACTGGATTTCTGCCCGGTTTTACGTTTTAGCGCATTACTGATTGTGCCACGGCTGCACCCTAGCACTTTCTGTACCTGTGTCCAGGAGCTACCGCTTTCTATCAACCTGATAATTGCATCATGTCTGGCTTGATTAGGTTTACGCCCTTTATATTTGCCGTCTTTCCTTGCTTTCTCTATCCCTTGTTTCTGGCGTTCCCTACGTTGTTCATAGTCCCTTCTGGCAACTGCGGCCAGCATATCCAGCAGCATATCGTTAATGGCTGCAAACAACCGGCTGTCAAACTCACTCATACCAGAATTAATCCATGTCGTCGGCACATTCACCGCCATAACCCGGATGTCTTTCTGCCGGATCATTTTCTTCAACGTATTCCAGTCTTCCCCTGACAGGCGGGAAAGTCTGTCCACATCCTCGATAAGCAAAATGTCATTTTGCTGGCAATCTCTCAGAAGACGAAAAAGTTCCGGGCGCTCAAGACGGGAGCCGGATTCATTCTCAATATAGTAGCTGCAAATGATCAGGTCTCTTTCCCTGGCAAAAGCCTCGATAGTTTCCAGGGCACGCGAAGCATCCTGTTCTGCTGTTGAAGCTCTCAGATAAGCGCGAACAAAGCTTGTTGGTACATTTGAAGTCATATTACAGAACCGGTTCACATAAGGTCACACCACTATACCCAAAATGCACCAGAAAGTAGATCGACAGGAAAGGCACACTCTAAAAGAACCAAAAAACAAATAATGAGTAGATGTGACCTTGTCACTACACACTCATAAACTCAAACACTCATATACACAAGACAACTCAAATGAGTAGATACTCCTTAACTCATATACACATAAACTCAGATTAACCTTTGCTCATACAAAGAGTATGATAAACTCAAAAACTCACAGGAGTAATTGAGTAGACACACAATTGAGGATTTGAGTATGAAGGTGATCTCATTTCTGAATCCGAAAGGGGGTTCAGGTAAAACAACTGCCGTAATCAACATAGCCACTGCGTTGAGCAGGAGCGGATACAACATTGCTGTGGTAGATACAGATCCACAAATGAGCCTGACGAACTGGAGCAAAGCGGGCAAGGCAGCATTTGACGTATTTACAGCAGCATCTGAAAAAGACGTCTATGGAATCCGAAAAGATCTGGCGGACTATGACTTTGCTATTGTGGACGGGGCAGGTTCACTCTCAGTAATCACCTCCGCAGCCGTCATGGTAAGCGATCTGGTAATTATCCCTGTCACCCCCAGCCCTCTGGATTTCTCCGCAGCAGGAAGCGTCGTTACTGTTCTGGAAGCACAGGCTTACAGCCGCAAAGTTGAAGCCCGCTTTCTGATCACCCGTAAGATAGAAATGGCAACCATGTTGAATGTGCTTAAAGAAAGTATCAAAGACACCGGTGTTAAAGCATTTCGTACAGCTATTACACAACGTCAGGTTTACGTGAAATCAATTCTTGATGGCGACAGCGTGTTTGAATCCAGTGATGGTGCTGCAAAAGGTGAAATAGAAATCCTTACAAAAGAGATAGTTAGAATGTTTGAGTAATTACACATTTACTCATATAATCAAATAAGTATAAAAACCGGAGTAGCCTGAATGTCACTTGAAAAAGCGCATACGTCAGTAAAAAAAATGACCTTTGGTGAAAACAGAGATCTGGAACGAGTAGTAACAGCACCAGTATCATCTGGAAAAATCAAACGTGTTAACGTTAATTTTGATGAAGAAAAGCACACCCGGTTTAAGGCTGCATGCGCCAGGAAAGGTACATCAATCACTGACGTGGTGAACCAGCTTGTAGATAACTGGCTCAAAGAGAACGAATAATTGGAAGCCGAAGCGAACAGACAGGCCGACGCAAAACAACTGTTCTCAAAGCAGCCCTGGCTATGTACAACAGCCAATAGTTACTTGATTCTGCAAAACTTAGATGATTCAGGATTTAATCTATCAGTAGGAGTTCGGACAAAATGGGGTCCGTGGGAATTTCTGTGATAACACCCGCTAAGCGATTTCTCACTGAAAGAAATCTTCAGCCCCTGCAGTTAGTTAAAGAAAATTAAATCTATAAACCTGTAAATTTTTGCGTGACAAACTCTGTCGGAATGAGAAACTGTACGGAAACTTCAATTTTAAGGTTTGTCGTGCATGTTGATGGTTATATACGGGTATCAAGCAATCGATTACGTATTACACTATTCTCCGATGTAGTTATTTCTAAACATTGAAAATGTCTAAGAAAGGAATAAAATGAAAACTATTTCACTATTTAACAACAAAGGCGGGGTAGGAAAAACGACCCTGACTTGGAACTTAAGTGTATCTCTATCGGCAAAGGGAAAATCTGTTTTGCTGATAGATTTCGATCCTCAATGCAATTTATCAATAGCTTTACTTGGTGAGACTGGCTTCTCTGACCTTTTAAAGAAGGATGCAAATAATCCTTATGGTAAAACGATAAGAGCATTTTGCCAACCATTTATACAACAAGATATTCTCCCTGTCGTACATACATTCCCACCACAATTTCCCATGGAGCCTGGCTCAGGAAGGTTAGACATAGCTCCAGGTGACTTTTGGCTCAATAATCTTTCAGATGTGATTAGTGTAGGTACAGATTTAATTGCTGGAAACGCAGTAAACAGATTCTTGATACCTAGTTTAATTGCTAGTAAAGCTCAAGAGTTAAATAATTGTGAATACGATTATGTTCTTATTGATGTACCGCCGTCATTTAATACGATAGTCAGATCGGCTCTCTACTGTTCTGATTATTTCTTGGTTCCATGTACTGCCGATATATTTTCGGCTTACTGCATAGGACTCATTGGTGAAACTTTACCAAAATTTAGAGACGACTGGGAACAGGGTATTAGAAGAACTTCAGCCCAAAATAACTCTCTAATAAGCCAAAAAGGTTCACCTAAATTTGCAGGTTGGGTCTTCAACGGATTTGATAAAAGAAAGAATCCAGGCCAACAAAACTCATCAGAGATCGCGGCTGATGCAGCCCATAGAGATAAAATAATTGATTCAGTAAAAAATGACCTTCGCCCCAAATTAGCATCTATAAAAACATACTCAGCAGTGGCTTCTTTTACTCCAGACACTCCTGTCGCAAAAGTTGAAGACCTAAATGTTATGGCTCCAGATAGTATCTTACAGGGGGTCCCGCTCAGATATTTATCTACCGTAGCACCTACTAGGGGGGTGTTGGCCAGAGGGGCTTGGTCAGGACCTCAGAAAGCCCTAATGCAGACTATGTCGGCAGAACATGACGTTTTAGCTGATTATATAATCCAAAATTTCGTTTAATATCTTTTAGGGATTGTACGCCGGCACCCCTTTTACCGTCTTAGGGGTTCCGTGGGAATTTCTGCGATAACAAACGCTAAGGAAAAGTGAAGTTCTTTAGATTGAAGCGATTAGTACGAAGTGGCCTACATAAGTGAATGGCGAACAGCATACAGATTCTCTCTTAAAAATATGTGAGACAATAGAAAAACGACTGAAAATTTTTTGTATATTAATAGCTTCACAAGCTTTGATGATAGAGGGTAAAAATCACCATTATCTAATCAATTTGACGCTCATATCATTGAATGAAGAAACGGTAAAAATCAATTGAGAGCAATATTAAATATCAAAATAAAAACGATGAAAAAAAGATTGTTACCAATACAATGAGGACATTAGAATCACGCCCCCCAAATTTTATATAATTAAGATCATAGATGCAGATCAGTTTGGTTAGTTCTCCGTAGGGGAGAAGTTATGAAAACAGGTAAATGGAATAAACATCGTTCGTGTAAAATGCATTAATACGAATGGGTAACATGTATTTCCAGGGATTTAATCAAACAATGGCATCAGTTTTTCAACCAGTAGCAGATCGCTTAAACCATCTAACAAAACAACTTCCATACCAGAGTCAATAAGTGAATCAATCCCAGGCGCTTCCTCAAAGCCGATAACCATGATCGGCTTTCGGTCTATAAAATCAAATATTACTAATGGAAGTATTACACTGTTAATTAATTCAAATTCTTTAAAGAAAGCATCTGTGCCATATTCACTGGTAGGAAAAAGAATCTCACTTAATCTCACACCATAAAAAACATGATAGTGTTCTTTAAGATTATCCTTTAAAATATTAACAGCCTTAGAATATTTCTCGTTAATAAACTCTTTGACCAGATATTTCATAAACATCTCCAATAAGAACCGACTGTAGGTCACCGGGCAAACGTTGCGGAATGGCGTCAGAGACGTCATTTTGCGGCGTTTGCCCTATCCTGCATCGCAGTGAAAAGGCAGGGACTGGCATAACTGCTGAGTAGCATCATTGCTGGCTTATCTCACTACTGTTCTCGGTGCTTTCGTCCGCAGGTTCGGGAACAAGTAACTTGTGCCAGGGCATAGTTTTGTTGAGCAGCTCCATCAGAGGCTCAGCCAGCAGTCCCAAAATCCAGGTTGCCGTAATCACCGGTATAGTCAGATTTTGTGGCGTCCATAACTGGTGATCGAGATGATACCAGGTGATGACACACAAAATACCCCCCAGCCAGAACACAGCCCATTTAAACGCACCAAGAATGGCTAACACAAAAACAAAGATAAAATGTAAAACACTCGCGGCAAGAAGACGAAGATAAAACCATCCCCAGCCAAGCCACTTAACAAAAGTGCTCCCTGTTTTCACTGCAAAACGTTTCTTACGCTCCCTGGCGATTTCTTTCCTGAATTTAGCTCGTTCTTCCCCCTGAGGGAATTGATAGATTTTAGCCATGAGTTACCTCATTTCGATCTCAAAACGGACTTTGCTGACTCTTCTCCCCTGCCTTTCAGCATTAACACATTTAATGTTTTTAACATCTGTCCTTTCTGTTATTTCATCAATAGCTATATTGATTCCATCTCTTTTAAAGAAAGAAAACTTTTGATTTTGAATATAACCTATTTCTTTCTTAAGTTCATCTACACCTATAGTGAAAGATTTAAGATGGCTAAATTTTATCAGTTGATATAAAGGCCATGAGTATCTTCCTTGAAGAGACAAAGCAGATTTTAGAGGAAGCTCGGTAAGCTGATATTTACGGGAGTCTATCGCTGTAATATAATTTATCGTCTTAGACGAAAACATAACACGAAGCAATCCCTCATTCGAAATATAGTCACAATGTGTAATTAAATTTTTATTTCTTGAAAAGAAATCTGCTGCATCCTTCATTTGCTTATATGCAACAGAACGCTCAACACCAACAAATTCTGCATACTTATCAGCCCGGATCAATAGCGACTTATCCGATTCAAGTTTATTTTCAAAGTAATAATATAAACAAATAAAAAAGACCCTTCTTGCCGAAAATGACAGTTCATTAACTAACAGATTTAATCCGCTATTATATCTAATAATTTTATCGTAATTAACATGCCTCATAGTAGATGAAAAAAGAGAAGGACAAGCTTTAGTAGCTAAAGCTCCTGATTCTGTCTTTCTTCTTATATGAAGAGTCTCATTTATTTCTAGTACCTCCAATAAGGTTCCATCTTCCCATCCTGTATTTTCTATCATACTAGCAGGAATGATAATTACTGCCGCACCACCTTGTTTATGTAATTTTATTTGCTCCATAGTGTATTTACCTTTATATATTAAGCACCTCTGAAACCATACGGTATTCTGGTATCAAGTCCTTCGCTTTCTTTATCTATTTTATACGAAAATCTTAGCTTTGATGCTCTTCTTGCGACTCTCTTAACAATTTTAACTTCGAGATGATTAATCTCTGTATATTGATTTATTTTTTCAATATTTTTTTGCAGAAAAACCTTATTAAAATCCTTAAAATTCTGATAAAGGTAAACTTTTTCGCCATTATCTATTCTGAATAATTCAAGTTCATCCTTTAATACATCTACTTCAATGTCGAAAAATGTCTTTTTACCACTGCTGTATTGTTTCCTGATAAACTGATAAAGCATATTTGAATTTTGATCAGCGAGTCTTACAGACGATATCAAAACCTGAGTAGTGTAAGAATCCTTTAACATCGTGATATATGGCTCAATGACATGTGAAAAAGCAATATCAATATATCCTTCACTTTCAACATAATCACAAAACGCAGTCAGGTTCATAAGCCTGACTGCATCAGAAGGTAATTTACCTCTCTTCTTCGTATGTCCAGAGCTTTGATTGCCCTGAGCTGTGAGAAGTTGATTTCGAGGAATACGAATAACACTGGCCTGAAGTTCTTCTGCCCCCTCTTTCAACTGCCGGTAAGCACCTGTTACATCAATATCAGCGATAAATGCATATTCCCGAGCCGTAATACGAAAGGTTGCCCCCTCAGATAACTCTTCACGTGAATCAATCTGCGCCATAGCCATAAACAAAATTCTTCTGGCAGACAAAGGCAACGATGAGAATGTGCTGTTAATTTCATTTCTGTGGCGAATTTTTGTTTTCTTTGTAACGCTCAGTAAGTTCATACATTACCTTTGGTTTTTAAGTTCTTATGGTGAAATCATAACCACAAAGGCGGAAATATGTAAAGTGGTTTATCCACCTTATATGTTTCCACCAAAACACGGATCACATGAAAGAATTTTTATCATTTATATTCAATATGATAGAAATGCGCAGGTATCCACCTTTTAACGTCATACGTTAGATTAGAGCACTATAAAGAACTAAAGAAATGAAGATACAAAGATACGAATATCTGAATAAAAACAGAAAAATGCGTACCCATCCACCTTTCAGTGCGTACCCATCCACCTTTCAGTGCGCAGCCATCCACCTTTCATGAAAATTACAGTGCGTACCCATCCACCTTTCAGTGCGCAGCCATCCACCTTTCATGAAAATTACAGTGCGTACCCATCCACCTTTCAGTGCGTACCCATCCACCTTTCATTTTGAGGCGACAAAAAACAACACCTATCTTAATGAAATTATTGATAAAAAAACTGGCACAATGTTTGCAGAATAAGTTAGAGTAAGTTAAAGATCTTAAAGTAGATCTACCGATCTACATTTAAGATCTTAAAAACAAGAAGTTTAATAAGCAAAAAAACACAAAAAATCTGTGGATAACTTTGCTCAAAACAAAAAATTCACACTACCTGTGGATAACTTTGCGTAAACCCAGAGGACAGATCACTCTGAACCAAGACAACCACACATAAAAACAATATGCTCGCTTTTTAACCACTGCGCGTAATTGCCTGATGTTATCCCTGTGCTGTTCCGCTTCCTCGCTCACTAACTCGCTACACTCGGTCGTTCGGCTGCGGCGAGCGGTGTCTCCTTTCTCAAAACCAGAAGAGTTCAGATCATACGATCCGTTGATTGATCCTTTTTGGATCTTTCACTGAGAAGCCCTGAATCGCTTTCTAACGCTTTGTTCGATGTAACCATGAGGAAAACCATGTGAAATCGAAAAAATCGCTCAGAATGCGATACAGCGCGTTTTAGAGGGTATTTACAAAACAGTCGTTGCCTTGAGGAAATTTTGATCAAGATTGAACTCCTATCCGGATCATGGCAACAGATCACAGCAACAAGGCCGCTAAAAAGCGTTGAGCGGCGTTAAAAACCGTTAAACCGTAGCTGACTATAACGAAACGGGAAAAAACGCTCAGAACGCGTTACAGAGCGTTTTAAGGCGATGTCGGAAAGAGCCATACCTCACCTGTTCTGATGTTTTTCTCAACACAAGCACTTTTAAGAGTACTTTTAAAGATGCTATTATGCCAATAAGACAAGCGGAGGACTTATGAGCTATCAAATTCTGACAACCACAGCGGCCAGTATTACTGACCTGAAAAAAAATCCTATGGGAACCGTAGCTGAAGGTGAAGGGGACGCTGTTGCGATCCTGAACCGAAACGAACCGGCGTTCTATTGCGTTCCACCAAAACTTTACGCCTACTATCGGGAACTCGCTGAAGATGCTGAGTTAAACGCTGTTGCTGATGAGCGCATGAAAAACCCGGAAATTGTGAAGGTTAACCTGGATGACCTATGAACTGGCTTTTGACCGCAGAGCACTGAAGGAATGGCAGAAACTCGGCCACACCATCCGTGAACAATTCAAAAAGAAGCTGGACGTATAGGAAATTGAAAAACCAGTCGATACCATTGTCCACGCCTTATGCCACGTGAGCCTTTCTGCTTTTCCCACCACTCCGGTGGTTTCCCTCTCTGTATGGTCGATTTTTATACCGTAACAGGCTGTTTTTTATACTTTCACCGATTCCCGGGCACACTTAGCCTGTGTCAGGCCGGCATATACCTCAGTAGACTGATATCCCGCGCGTTTTTCTTCAGCCCTGATACATTCAGCCCCGCAATGGCCCGGCGGTATACCATCCGGCAGCCACACAGCACGCATTCGAACGGGTCACGACTCAGGAACTGTTTCACCATTTGTGCATAGCACACTTTCGCCACTGGTTCCGGTTTATCCATCCCCAGTGCACGGTACACCTGCGGCAGCTTCTCTCCACACACACGGTTGGCAAGGAACCCGAAGTACCTCACCATCTTAAAAAACTTCTCCGGGATGTGCTGTTTCAGCCTCGCGACCAGCTCACGCTGTGTCAGCGTTTCCGTCGCCGTTTCTCCCGTTTTGTGGTCCAGGTAACGGAAGCTCAGGCTTGCCCCTCCGTTGTAATGAGCCAGTCGGGAAGCCGCTATTGGTGGCTTCTTCAGATAACGACCCAGGTAGCGTGCCGTATTCCGCCCTCCGGCTGTCTTCTTCGACATGTACACATGCCAGTATTTTCCGCCGGATTTCAGCACCAGGCTTCTCCACTGTGATTCCGTCGTGATATGTGACAACGACTCCGGCATTGCCATCCCCTCTGACCACGCTTTCAGAAGCAGCTGCCGCATATTCCACATCCACCGTGAACGCATCGCGTCTTTCAGGAAGCTCAGCTTTTTCCACTGACCATGCTTATTCAGACCTCCACAGGTTACAGACACATGTACATGCGGATGCCAGTTGAGACGACGGCCATACGTGTGGATGGCGCAGAAGATACCGGGTTCCAGCCCCCGTTTTCGGGCGGCATACAGCAGATTCTCCACCGCCAGACGGCACACGTCATTCAGCAGCCAGCGGTTGCTTTCGAACACCGGCCACAGCGTGTCCGGCAGGGTGAAGACCAGATGTACCCAGTCGCAGTCAGGAAGACGATTCAGCTGTGTTGCTGTCCACAGGTCTGTGGCCTTCTTTCCGCAGGACGGGCAGGCACGGCTGCCGCATGAGTTGGTCAGGTACTTTACGTGCTGACAGTCCGGGTTATCACACCCGAACTCTTTTACACCCAGTATCCGTGTGCCGCAGGCCAGCATTTTGGTGACGGCTTCAACCTCGATATCGCGCAGACCGCCCGCATCCAGGAAGGACGTCCAGCACTGGTTGGCTGTGAACAGACGTTTCAGAGGGCGGGGAGTAAAACCGGACAACATGAGGATGGATTAAACCCCGGTATCCTGTAGCAGGGTAAGGGCTGCTGTATCGCCACGGCGCTTCAGGATGGAGGTCGTCACCATCGCAGGTGGTGGGTCCATGGGTTTGAGCATTTTCATCCAGTCCCATTCTCGTTGTGAGAGCTTCTCAGCACCAACAGAGAGCAGAACTGTATCGATACTTTTGCGGGTCAACATAAGGGGATGAGTCCTTAATAAAACAGGTCCTCAGAGCATACATATTCTGCGGGGCGTGCGGCAACAACAGGACGAACCGGGGCGGTTTTCAATTTGCAGCCGCCAGGCTGCCGTGGTTCATGATAACTTCTGCTCTTCATCGTGCGGCCGACTGGGCTAAATCTGTGTTCTCTTCGGCGGCGCTGGGTGATCCTCGCCGTACTGCCCGCTTGGTTAACGTCGCCGCCCAATTGGCAAAATATTCTGGTAAATCAATAACCATCTCATCAGAGGGTAGTGAAGCCATGCAGGAAGGCGCTTACCGATTTATCCGCAATCCCAACGTTTCTGCCGAGGCGATCAGAAAGGCTGGCGCCATGCAAACAGTCAAGTTGGCTCAGGAGTTTCCCGAACTGCTGGCCATTGAGGACACCACCTCTTTGAGTTATCGCCACCAGGTCGCCGAAGAGCTTGGCAAGCTGGGCTCTATTCAGGATAAATCCCGCGGATGGTGGGTTCACTCCGTTCTCTTGCTCGAGGCCACCACATTCCGCACCGTAGGATTACTGCATCAGGAGTGGTGGATGCGCCCGGATGACCCTGCCGATGCGGATGAAAAGGAGAGTGGCAAATGGCTGGCAGCGGCCGCAACTAGCCGGTTACGCATGGGCAGCATGATGAGCAACGTGATTGCGGTCTGTGACCGCGAAGCCGATATTCATGCTTATCTGCAGGACAAACTGGCGCATAACGAGCGCTTCGTGGTGCGCTCCAAGCACCCACGCAAGGACGTAGAGTCTGGGTTGTATCTGTACGACCATCTGAAGAACCAACCGGAGTTGGGTGGCTATCAGATCAGCATTCCGCAAAAGGGCGTGGTGGATAAACGCGGTAAACGTAAAAATCGACCAGCCCGCAAGGCGAGCTTGAGCCTGCGCAGTGGGCGCATCACGCTAAAACAGGGGAATATCACGCTCAACGCGGTGCTGGCCGAGGAGATTAACCCGCCCAAGGGTGAGACCCCGTTGAAATGGTTGTTGCTGACCAGCGAACCGGTCGAGTCGCTAGCCCAAGCCTTGCGCGTCATCGACATTTATACCCATCGCTGGCGGATCGAGGAGTTCCATAAGGCATGGAAAACCGGAGCAGGAGCCGAGAGGCAACGCATGGAGGAGCCGGATAATCTGGAGCGGATGGTCTCGATCCTCTCGTTTGTTGCGGTCAGGCTGTTACAGCTCAGAGAAAGCTTCACGCTGCCGCAAGCACTCAGGGCGCAAGGGCTGCTAAAGGAAGCGGAACACGTAGAAAGCCAGTCCGCAGAAACGGTGCTGACCCCGGATGAATGTCAGCTACTGGGCTATCTGGACAAGGGAAAACGCAAGCGCAAAGAGAAAGCAGGTAGCTTGCAGTGGGCTTACATGGCGATAGCTAGACTGGGCGGTTTTATGGACAGCAAGCGAACCGGAATTGCCAGCTGGGGCGCCCTCTGGTAAGGTTGGGAAGCCCTGCAAAGTAAACTGGATGGCTTTCTTGCCGCCAAGGATCTGATGGCGCAGGGGATCAAGATCTGATCAAGAGACAGGATGAGGATCGTTTCGCATGATTGAACAAGATGGATTGCACGCAGGTTCTCCGGCCGCTTGGGTGGAGAGGCTATTCGGCTATGACTGGGCACAACAGACAATCGGCTGCTCTGATGCCGCCGTGTTCCGGCTGTCAGCGCAGGGGCGCCCGGTTCTTTTTGTCAAGACCGACCTGTCCGGTGCCCTGAATGAACTGCAGGACGAGGCAGCGCGGCTATCGTGGCTGGCCACGACGGGCGTTCCTTGCGCAGCTGTGCTCGACGTTGTCACTGAAGCGGGAAGGGACTGGCTGCTATTGGGCGAAGTGCCGGGGCAGGATCTCCTGTCATCTCACCTTGCTCCTGCCGAGAAAGTATCCATCATGGCTGATGCAATGCGGCGGCTGCATACGCTTGATCCGGCTACCTGCCCATTCGACCACCAAGCGAAACATCGCATCGAGCGAGCACGTACTCGGATGGAAGCCGGTCTTGTCGATCAGGATGATCTGGACGAAGAGCATCAGGGGCTCGCGCCAGCCGAACTGTTCGCCAGGCTCAAGGCGCGCATGCCCGACGGCGAGGATCTCGTCGTGACCCATGGCGATGCCTGCTTGCCGAATATCATGGTGGAAAATGGCCGCTTTTCTGGATTCATCGACTGTGGCCGGCTGGGTGTGGCGGACCGCTATCAGGACATAGCGTTGGCTACCCGTGATATTGCTGAAGAGCTTGGCGGCGAATGGGCTGACCGCTTCCTCGTGCTTTACGGTATCGCCGCTCCCGATTCGCAGCGCATCGCCTTCTATCGCCTTCTTGACGAGTTCTTCTGAGCGGGACTCTGGGGTTCGAAATGACCGACCAAGCGACGCCCAACCTGCCATCACGAGATTTCGATTCCACCGCCGCCTTCTATGAAAGGTTGGGCTTCGGAATCGTTTTCCGGGACGCCGGCTGGATGATCCTCCAGCGCGGGGATCTCATGCTGGAGTTCTTCGCCCACCCCGGGCTCGATCCCCTCGCGAGTTGGTTCAGCTGCTGCCTGAGGCTGGACGACCTCGCGGAGTTCTACCGGCGGCACTGTTGCAAATAGTCGGTGGTGATAAACTTATCATCCCCTTTTGCTGATGGAGCTGCACATGAACCCATTCAAAGGCCGGCATTTTCAGCGTGACATCATTCTGTGG
>NZ_JBJQJA010000034.1:0-18650 GCF_046487665.1 Escherichia sp. WS1152
GCACGGCTGGGACGGAAGTCGCTGTCGTTCTCAAAATCGGTGGAGCTGCATGACAAAGTCATCGGGCATTATCTGAACATAAAACACTATCAATAAGTTGGAGTCATTACCCCTTTTCCATACTAATTATAAAAAGACAGTACAAACAGGATCATTATGGACTCCACGCTCATCTCCACTCGTCCCGATGAAGGGACGCTTTCGTTAAGTCGCGCCCGACGAGCTGCGTTAGGCAGTTTCGCTGGTGCCGTCGTCGACTGGTATGATTTTTTACTCTATGGCATTACCGCCGTACTGGTGTTTAATCGCGAGTTTTTCCCGCAGGTAAGCCCGGCGATGGGAACGCTCGCCGCATTTGCCACCTTTGGTGTCGGCTTCCTTTTCCGACCGCTCGGCGGTGTCATTTTCGGTCACTTTGGTGACCGGCTGGGACGTAAGCGCATGCTAATGCTGACCGTCTGGATGATGGGCATCGCGACAGCCTTGATTGGTATTCTTCCTTCATTCTCGACCATTGGGTGGTGGGCACCTATTTTGCTGGTGACACTGCGTGCCATTCAGGGATTTGCCGTCGGCGGCGAATGGGGAGGCGCAGCGTTGCTTTCCGTTGAAAGTGCGCCGAAAAATAAAAAAGCCTTTTACAGTAGCGGTGTACAAGTTGGCTACGGAGTAGGTTTACTGCTTTCAACCGGACTGGTTTCATTGATCAGTATGATGACGACTGACGAACAGTTTTTAAGCTGGGGCTGGCGCATTCCTTTCCTGTTTAGCATCGTACTGGTACTGGGAGCATTGTGGGTGCGCAATGGCATGGAGGAGTCCGCGGAATTTGAACAACAGCAACATAATCAAGCGGCCGCGAAAAAACGCATCCCGGTTATCGAAGCTCTGTTACGACATCCCGGTGCTTTCCTGAAGATTATTGCACTACGACTGTGCGAGTTGCTGACGATGTACATTGTTACTGCCTTTGCACTTAATTATTCAACCCAGAATATGGGGTTACCGCGCGAACTTTTCCTTAATATTGGTTTGCTGGTAGGTGGATTAAGCTGCCTGACAATTCCCTGTTTTGCCTGGCTTGCCGATCGTTTTGGTCGGCGCAGGGTTTATATCACAGGCGCGTTGATCGGAACGTTGAGCGCATTTCCTTTCTTTATGGCGCTTGAAGCACAATCTATTTTCTGGATAGTTTTCTTCTCCATAATGCTGGCAAACATTGCGCATGACATGGTGGTGTGTGTGCAACAACCGATGTTTACCGAAATGTTTGGTGCCAGTTATCGCTACAGTGGTGCTGGAGTCGGTTATCAGGTTGCCAGTGTGGTTGGCGGTGGATTTACACCTTTTATTGCCGCTGCACTCATCACTTACTTTGCCGGGAACTGGCATAGCGTCGCCATTTATTTGCTGGCTGGATGCCTGATTTCTGCAATGACCGCTTTATTGATGAAAGACAATCAACGCTCGTGATAGCCTGGCGAAGATCATCCGATCTTCGCCTTATACTTTTGTTTCACATTCCTGTGACATACTATCGGATGTGCGGTAATTGTATGGAACAGGAGACACACATGAATAATAAGGGCTCCGGTCTGACCCCAGCTCAGGCACTGGATAAACTCGACGCGCTGTATGAGCAATCTGTAGTTGCTTTACGCAACGCCATTGGCAAATATATTACAAGTGGCGAATTACCTGATGAAAACGCCCGCAAAAAAGGTCTTTTTGTCTATCCATCACTGACCGTAACCTGGGACGGTAGCACAACTAATCCCCCCAAAACGCGCGCATTTGGTCGTTTTACTCACGCAGGCAGCTACACCACCACGATTACTCGCCCTACTCTCTTTCGTTCGTATCTCAATGAACAACTTACGTTGCTGTATCAGGATTATGGTGCGCATATCTCTGTGCAACCCTCGCAGCATGAAATCCCTTATCCTTATGTCATTGATGGCTCTGAATTGACACTTGATCGCTCAATGAGCGCTGGTTTAACTCGCTACTTCCCGACAACAGAACTGGCGCAAATCGGCGATGAAACTGCAGACGGCATTTATCATCCAACGGAATTCTCCCCGTTATCGCATTTTGATGCTCGCCGGGTTGATTTTTCCCTCGCACGGTTGCGCCATTATACCGGTACGCCAGTAGAACATTTTCAACCGTTCGTCTTGTTTACCAACTACACACGTTATGTGGATGAATTCGTTCGTTGGGGATGCAGCCAGATCCTCGATCCTGATAGTCCCTACATTGCCCTTTCTTGTGCTGGCGGGAACTGGATCACTGCCGAAACCGAAGCGCCAGAAGAAGCCATTTCCGACCTTGCATGGAAAAAATACCAGATGCCAGCATGGCATTTAATTACCGCTGATGGTCAGGGTATTACTCTGGTGAATATTGGCGTGGGACCGTCCAATGCTAAAACCATCTGCGATCATCTGGCAGTGCTACGCCCGGATGTCTGGTTGATGATTGGTCACTGTGGCGGATTACGTGAAAGCCAGGCCATTGGAGATTATGTCCTTGCACACGCTTATTTACGCGATGACCACGTTCTTGATGCGGTTCTGCCGCCCGATATTCCTATTCCGAGCATTGCTGAAGTGCAACGTGCGCTTTATGACGCTACCAAGTTAGTCAGCGGCAGGCCTGGTGAGGAAGTCAAACAGCGGCTGCGTACAGGTACTGTGGTAACCACAGATGACAGGAACTGGGAGTTACGTTACTCAGCTTCTGCACTTCGTTTTAACTTAAGCCGGGCCGTAGCAATTGATATGGAAAGTGCAACCATTGCCGCGCAAGGATATCGTTTCCGCGTGCCATACGGGACACTACTGTGTGTTTCAGATAAACCGTTACATGGTGAGATTAAGCTTCCCGGCCAGGCTAACCGTTTTTATGAAGGCGCTATTTCCGAACACCTGCAAATTGGCATTCGGGCGATCGATTTGCTGCGCGCAGAAGGCGACCGACTGCATTCACGTAAATTACGAACCTTTAATGAGCCGCCGTTCCGATAATAAGTTATGAACCTTCTTATCAGAAATAGATGTGAAGGATTAAGTAAGACATCTGGCAAATAGCCTGCAATAAACGCGGGCTGTTTGCTTCCTTGGGCAGATGCGAGTTTTATTATCGTCTTAATGATTTCCACATATTAAAAGCAAGTATGCTTTCAAAACACAATTATAAAAAATCCCGCCAACAACATTAGTTTTTATAAAATTAAATATAAGATTATGGCTTTAGAATATTTTTATTTCTAATAGACGAGATTTTTCCTGTTATGATATAATATGCTGAATTAACACATGTTAACGATTTACCAGTAATGTAAATAAATTTTCGAGGAGATCATTCCAGTGGGACGTAAATGGGCCAATATTGTTGCTAAAAAAACGGCTAAAGACGGTGCAACGTCTAAAATTTATGCAAAATTCGGTGTAGAAATCTATGCTGCTGCCAAACAAGGTGAACCCGATCCAGAATTAAACACATCTTTAAAATTCGTTATTGAACGTGCAAAGCAGGCACAAGTTCCAAAGCACGTTATTGATAAAGCAATTGATAAAGCCAAAGGCGGTGGAGATGAAACGTTCGTACAGGGACGTTATGAAGGCTTTGGTCCTAATGGCTCAATGATTATTGCTGAGACATTGACTTCAAATGTTAACCGTACGATTGCTAACGTTCGCACAATTTTCAATAAAAAAGGCGGCAATATCGGAGCGGCAGGTTCTGTCAGCTATATGTTTGACAATACGGGTGTGATTGTATTTAAAGGAACAGACCCTGACCATATTTTTGAAATTTTGCTTGAAGCTGAAGTTGATGTTCGTGATGTAACTGAAGAAGAAGGTAATATTGTTATTTATACTGAACCTACTGACCTTCATAAAGGAATCGCGGCGCTAAAAGCAGCTGGAATCACTGAGTTCTCAACAACAGAATTAGAAATGATTGCTCAATCTGAAGTTGAGCTTTCCCCAGAAGATTTAGAAATCTTTGAAGGGCTTGTTGATGCCCTTGAAGATGACGACGATGTACAAAAAGTTTATCATAACGTCGCAAATCTCTAATTATCTTTTAAAGAAATCTGTCTTTACGGCAGATTTCTTTAATCTCATATAATTCTTATAAAAAATATAATATTCAACTCGTCATATTGATTATACCCCCCCCGTTCCCAGAGAAATAATATTTATTAAAATTCCAGTTCTTCTTTTTCTGATTACAGAAGGCAAAGTGGCAATTACGTATAGTTTCCCGATAAAGACGCGATAGCGACATCCCGCATAAGGCATTTTTCTCTTTATCTTTGTACGGTACTTCATGGAACAGAGTTTTTGACCTTGCGAATCGTGATGTCTGTTGGGGAGGGACAATTTGCTCACTGAAGCGTGAGACTCGATTAAGCGCACGAAACACAGAAATCAAAAACCCGGCCACTTTTTTACAAAGTGACCGGGTAAAAATAATTTTTATTTTTTAACTGTCCTGAGACTCATAGAGATGTCTCAAAACTAAAATTTGGCTCCTCTGACTGGACTCGAACCAGTGACATACGGATTAACAGTCCGCCGTTCTACCGACTGAACTACAGAGGAATCGTGAGAACGAGGCGAATATTAGCGATGCCCACCCACAATGTCAAAGCCTGTTTTTTAAATTTGAAATCGTTTGCTGAAATAATCTGCATTTTGTCGTTTATTCCGACACAACTGGCTTTTTTTCACACTTTTGCGGCTCGGATCGAGGGTATTTCCATAGCCAACGTCCAGTAACCATTCGCCAGTAAAACAGCACGGCCCGCACAGCCCAGTCGGCAAACATTCCCATCCAGACGCCAACCACACCCCAGCCAAGCATGATTCCCAGCACATAACCGACTACAACCCGACAACCCCACATGCTCAACATCGAAACCCACATGGCGTAACGGGCATCACGAGCACCTTTAAATCCAGCGGGTAGCACCCATGAGGCGGACCAAATAGGCATAAATAAAGCATTTAGCCAAATCAGAATCACAACGACGTGTTTAACCTGTGGATCCTGGGTGTAAAACGATGCCATAACCCCGGCAAAGGGAGCCGTTAGCCAGGCGATGGCCGTTAATCCAAGAGTGGACAGCCAGAACACATGCCGCAACTGAATCTCTGCTTGCGCTATCTGCCCTACCCCCAACCTTCGGCCTGTAATGATCGTAGAAGCAGAACCGAGCGCACTTCCGGGTAAGTTGATAAGAGCCGCAATTGAGAACGCGATAAAATTTCCGGCAATAACGCTGGTCCCCATCCCGGCAACGAACATTTGGGTTAATAACCGACCACTGGTAAATAACACTGATTCGACACTCGCTGGAATACCAATCCCCATGACTTCCCAGATAATGCTAAAATTCAGCGGTTTAAAATAGCTCTTTAACGAAATCCTTAGCGCAGGATTAAAACCAATCGCCAGCACCCACAAAATTGCAACTGCGCCAATATAACGAGAAATGGTTAAACCCAACCCAGCCCCGACAAATCCCAGTCCCGGCCAGGAGAAAAGGCCGTAAATCAATATGCCGCTAATAATAATATTAAGAATATTCAGGCTACCGTTAATCAGTAGCGGTATTTTCGTATTCCCTGCACCACGAAGTGCCCCGCTACCAATCAAAGTGATGGCAGCTGCTGGATAACTGAGTACCGTCAGCTCCAGATAAGTCAACGCCAGTGCTTTAACGTCTGTCGTGGCATCACCCGCGACGAAATCAATAATTTGCTCGCCAAAATGATGAATAAGCGTTGCCAACAGTACGGCAAACAACGTCATGATCACCAATGACTGCCGCGTCGCCACCCTCGCTCGTCGTCGATCCCGCTTACCGAGACTAAATGCCACAACGACAGTAGTACCAAGATCGATAGCAGCAAAAAAAGCCATAATGACCATATTGAAGCTGTCCGCCAATCCCACGCCGGCCATCGCATCTTTTCCCAGCCAGCTGACCAGAAAAGTGCTCAGAACCCCCATCAACAGGACACAGGCATTCTCCATGAAGATAGGAACAGCAAGCGGGGTTATCTCGCGCCAGAACAACACTTTGTAGCTCTTGCGTTTAGCGTGCCAGCGAGTGCCGTGAACAACCTGGCGTAAAGCAGAGGAGATATTCAAAGCCGACCTTAATTGCAGAAAGTGAAACCACATTTCAAATAATGAGGGAGAATCAGCAAAGCTGCAAAGATTTTCGCCAACAAATTGTCTGCAAATGCAACAAACTGTTGATAGAAACGGCAAACAGTTGGGGAATTTAAAAATCGGGTTTGACAAAAGATTTTTCGCCGTTAAGATGTGCCTCAACAGCGATTCCTCTGTAGTTCAGTCGGTAGAACGGCGGACTGTTAATCCGTATGTCACTGGTTCGAGTCCAGTCAGAGGAGCCAAATTTCTGAAAAGCCCGCTTTTATAGCGGGCTTTTTGCTATATCTGATAATCAATTTCCTCTTCACTGTTTTCCATCACCTGGCGCTTGATATCCTCAACTGACAGTCCTGCATTACAAAGTTCCAGAAAGCGCCAGACATAGTTACGCTGAAGTTGTCCTCGCTTGAGTCCCAACCAGACAGTATTAGCATCGAAAAGATGCCGCGTATCCAGGCGGATTAAATTCTTTTCCTCTTGTTCACCGCTGGATTGTTCGGCAACTAATCCGATCCCAAGCCCAAGAGCAACATAGGTTTTAATGACATCAGAATCCTGCGCACTTAATACAATATCTGCCAGCAAACCTTTGCGGGCAAATGCGTCATCAATACGTGAGCGCCCCGTAATCCCCTGTCGGTAAGTGATTAACGGCCACTTCGCTATTGATTCCAGCGTCAATGGTGTAATTTGCGTCAAGGGATGATCGTGTGGAACAAGCAAACTATGGTGCCAACGAAACCACGGGAAGGCGACGAGCTGCGGGTCATTACTCAAACGCTCGCTGGCGATACCAATATCAGCTTCGCCATTTTGCAACAACGTCGCAATTTCCTGTGGCGTACCCTGGATTAGCTCCAGCCGAACCTCCGGGAAAAGTTCGCGAAAAGCTTTAATGACCTCAGGCAAGCTATAACGTGCCTGAGTATGCGTTGTTGCAATAGTGAGAACGCCAGACGTATCGTTGGTAAACAGGTCTGCAAGCCGACGAACATTACTGGCTTCATTCAGAATACGTTCTGCAATGACCAGTAATGCTTTGCCCGGTTCAGTCATGCCCAGCAGTCGCTTACCTCGTCGAACAAATATTTCGATGCCAAGTTCATCCTCCAGTTCCCGAATATGACGGCTGACGCCGGACTGTGAGGTAAAAAGCATATTCGCAACCTCTGTCAGGTTGTAATCCTGACGTGCAGCCTCGCGGATTATCTTTAGTTGTTGGAAATTCACGGTAAACTCCGGGCAGTTCAGATTTTCCGTTATTGTTAAAGTCTAATGCCCGGCATAACAAATAATAAAAACCCGCATCTTATTCCATCCCGATATAACACTTAGCTCACCAATTGCCACTGCCTTTTTTCCATCACTGGAGAACTCATCACTGACATTAACAACTCTTTCACTGCCTGTGCCTGTGGTGATAAGTTCGCTCTGGCGGGTAAATTTAATGACAAAGAGAGACTCATGGAAGGTGTGGTAATGCGTGACATCCACCCGTTTACTGCGCCACATAACGAACGCGCGGCCGATTCGGGTAATACTGCAACGCCCATGCCGCTGGCAATCGCTGCGGTAAGCGTGGCAATAGACTCAATTTCACCAATGACTTTTGCCGTGAGTCGCCGTAGGGAAAAAGCCTCATCAACACGAAGTCTAACAGCACTGTAATCACTGGGAAGAAAGAGGTTCATTTGCGCAATAGCATTAACATCAACGCTTTGCCCCGGACAATCTTGAGTCCCTACCAGGAAAAGATCTTCTTTCAGTAAAGCCTGACTGGATACACCAGCCACAGGGGAATGCTCATAAATCACCGCCATATCGAGTTGGTGATTTATCAGTTTTTCGTTAAGCACTGCACCACTATTTTCATGAAGATAGATAACGACCTCCGGGAATTCAGCGCGAACCGCCTGTAATAAGGGCATGGTGATGGATGACGCAGCGGTTCCTGGCGCAAAGCCAATCGAGACTTGCCCCGATAATGCCTGACCAACGTTATGCACCGCCAGTTGGGCCTGCTCACACTGACGTAAAATGGCCCGCGCATGGGTATAGAGAATTTTTCCGGCGTCTGTTGGCGTAACGCCCCGTTTTGTGCGAATCAAAAGTTGTTGATTTAACTCACCTTCGAGTGTGGCAACCTGCTGGCTGAGCGCTGGTTGTGCGATATGCAATACTTCAGCAGCCTGAGTCAGGCTACCAATATCTACAATTTTTACGAAGTATTTCAGGCGTCTGAAGTTCATGTTGCCTCCGGTTTTTGAGAATCGG
Organism: Escherichia sp. WS1152; assembly: GCF_046487665.1. Lineage (NCBI taxonomy): Bacteria > Pseudomonadati > Pseudomonadota > Gammaproteobacteria > Enterobacterales > Enterobacteriaceae > Escherichia > Escherichia sp. WS1152. Next base: position 8,473 of record NZ_JBJQJA010000034.1, read on the forward strand.
CCCAAGTGCCGCCATTACTTACAACCAGATTGCAAGATGCTTGCCAGTTTTATTTTGGCGTTGATGTACAAGCTAACCAACTGTCAAATAAGAGATTATGATAGATTCGTCATTGGCTCTTTTCACCAGCAGTCGCGTTCCCCTGCCCTATAAAAGGAGGGTATGCACCACGATGGTTCATTACCAATAAGATTGAAATCTCATCACTTTGTTGAAATTGACAGCAAACAAACAAAAAAATGCATTTCACCCTTTGACATCACCATGCACTGCCATTAATATGCGCCCCGTTCACACGATTCCTCTGTAGTTCAGTCGGTAGAACGGCGGACTGTTAATCCGTATGTCACTGGTTCGAGTCCAGTCAGAGGAGCCAAATTCAAAAAAGCCTGCTTTCTAGCAGGCTTTTTGCTTTCTAATTACCAACGCTCTTAAAACATCTGTCTTGAACCAGAACTAATTTGCACAGGCATTCCCGATCGACGTTGCAACGCAGCATTTGCGCGATTCACATCAACTTCTTGCCCGTTGATAAACGCCCGCAAAGATGGGGTTACCGGCAATGGCACTTTTCGGTCAGACTCATATTCAGCACGATTGCGCGACAGCGGCTCATGAACTTCCAGCCACTTTGAACCATCCGGTTCCGTTGTGTATTTCACTGGCTGATCAATAATTTGCACACGAGTACCTACAGGAACATTATCAAACAGATATTTGATATCGTCATTGCGCAGACGAATACAGCCCTGACTTACCCGGAGCCCAATACCAAAATTGGCATTGGTACCGTGGATGGCATATAGCCTGCCAATATAAATCGCGTACAGCCCCATGGGATTATCGGGCCCCGCAGGAACAAATGCGGGCAAACTCTCCCCTCGTTTCGCATATTCGCGCCGGGTGTTCGGCGTTGGCGTCCAGGTTGGTGCTTCTTGTTTACGTTCAACGGTAGTCACCCAGTTACGCGGGGTTTCTCGCCCAGCCTGGCCGATACCAATAGGAAAGACTTCCACAGTATTACTGTCTGGTGGGTAGTAATAAAGACGCATCTCAGCGACGTTAACCACAATCCCTTTACGAACAGTGGCGGGCAAAATCAGTTGCTGCGGAATGGTGAGTTGCGAACCTGACTTCGGTAAGAAAACATCAGCGCCCGGATTCGCTTCCAGCATGTTACTTAACCCTTGCCCGTATTGTGCGGCAAAAGTCTCCAGCGGCTGGGTATTGTGATCAGGAACAGTTACAGTAAGCGACTGCCCCACTAAACGGCTACCCTCTGGAGGTAATGGATAAGTTACCGCCAGGCTAGTATGGCTGGCAAAAAGCAGAGCAAATGAGCAAAGAATATTTACACGACGCATCATGTCCCTTTCCTAAGTCGCGAAAGCTATCGGTTAAGTATAGCTTTTATCAGACTTTTCGTTTTTAACTGTTCAAATCAGAAGTCGTATTCCCCGGTAGAACAATTTTACTGGCAGCAAGTTCGCCCATGTTGTTGTATATCGCACAAGCAGCTTCGATGATGGGCATCGCCAGAGCTGCGCCACTCCCCTCACCTAAACGCATATCCATATTGAGAAAAGGCTCCAGCCCCAAATGCGACAGCGCTATACGCGCCCCTTTTTCTGCCGACAGGTGAGAAGGAATGAGATACGGTTTGATTGCAGGAGACATCTGGCAGGCTGCGAGCGCAGCAGCATAAGAAAGAAATCCATCCAGCAACACGGGTAAACCGCAGGAAGCAGCGCCTAACATCACGCCAGCCATTCCGACCAAATCAAATCCACCCACTTTTGCCAGAACATTAACGCCATCCTGCGGATTTGGCTGATTCAACGTAATCGCCCGGCGCACAACATCAATTTTATTAGCCAGTTTATCTGTCGGCAGGTTTGCGCCAATCCCAACCACTTCTTCAGGATCCCGGCCAGTGATTGTGCTGACTATTGCTGCTGCCGGTGTCGTGTTTGCCATCCCCAGTTCACCTACACCAAACAGCGTGACACCGTTTTTTGCCAGCTCCCGCGTATAACATATGACGTCCAAAAGTAACTTTTCAGCCTGACGGCGACTCATTGCCGGAGCTGAAGCAATATTGCCGCTACCTCGTGCGACACGCATGTTGATAAGCCCGGGGATAGGCTCAGCAGTATCAATACCAACATCAATTACGTGGACGTTAGCGCCCGCTTGTGCTGCCAGCACACACACGCCGGTTGTTCCGCGGGTCATATTTTCAGCCTGAATGGCTGTCACTTCTTTTGGGGAAATAGCGACCCCTTCCTCCCAGACGCCGTGATCGGCACACATAACCAGTACCGCTTTTTTGCCCACATGCGGTATGCCATTCAACCCCGGCATTCCCGCCAGTTGTACGCCAAGCGCCTCCAGCCTTCCCAGGCTACCAACAGGTTTGAGTAACCCGTCAATATGCCGTTGTGCACGCGACATAGCGGCAGGATCGATGGCAGGGATCGTATTCAGTAAAATGGCAAGTGTTTGCATGTCACGTCTCTTTATAGCAGTGCCAGCAGGAAGACCAGTTCACCAAGCTCTATGGCTGCTCCCAGCGTATCGCCGGTTTGCCCGCCCAGCGTACGTTTGAGAAGCTGACCGAGGATGAAAATCGCCACCATCGTCACCACCATAGCAGCCACACCATGCATACCCGGCAATAATACGGCAGCAAAAATAGCGGCTAAGCCGAGTGTGACGCAGGTTTGTCGCCCATCAATTTTGCCAATGAACACATTGCCAAGCCCTTCTTCCCGGGCATAACGATGACGATACATCAATAATGCGGCAGTCCCGCGGCTGATCGCACATGCTGCCGCCAGCGATGCAAGGATCGGTTCGCCACGCAGAGCCAACTCGCTTAACACCAAAATCTTTGCCAGTACAACAAAAATCAATGCCAGACCGCCGTGGGTACCTAAACGGCTATCACGCATGATTTCCAACATGCGATCGCGGCTACGTGCAGAAAATACGCCATCACAGGTATCGGCGAGGCCGTCCAGGTGGAATCCCCCGGTCATCAGCGCCAGCACAAGCACGCTAAACAGTGCCGCCAGTGGTACGCCACACCATGCCTGCAGCACCATGAAGACCAGCCCGCTAATCGCGCCAAGCAATAATCCAATTAAAGGAAAAGTAATAATACCGCGAGAATAATGCTCGAAATCCAGTCCCTGGGACCAGCGACGCGGTACAGGCAGACGCGTAATAAAAGAGAGCATCGCCCAAAATAATTTACTCATTTGATTTTTACTCCAATACCCGAAACCACCAACCATACTTCATTTGCCGCAGCGGCCAGCTGCTGATTTACCCGCCCGGCAATATCACGAAAATGTCGTGCCAGACGACTCTCCGGCACAATCCCCATTCCCACTTCGTTAGTCACTAATACAACCTTTGCGGGACAACGTTGGCAGGCAGCAATCAACGACTGAATCTCAGCATTAATCGCCTGTTCCATCGCCTGATAATCCCATTCATCAGGGTCTTTATCGCCGCCATAATCAAACAACAGATTAGTCACCATGGTGGTAACGCATTCCAGCAACACAGCCTCATGCGGGTTAATGTCTGCATGAATTAATTCATCAAGATGTTGCCAACGCTCCACCGTGCGCCAGTGCGCCGGGCGGCCTTGCCGATGATGTTCTATCCGTGCAGCCATCTCATCATCAAGGATTTGCGAGGTAGCGATATACAGAACCTGTGAAGAGTCCCCAATAAGCGCCTCTGCGTGGCGACTCTTCCCGCTCCGTGCGCCCCCCGTCACCAAAATCATCATACCGACTCCTGATTCAAATGTATGATGGTATTCATTGAACAGAACAATGGATCCCCCACCGTTGCTGACCGCAAAACATTTACGCGATTAATACTGCGCGTAATATAATTAAAAATCCAGCATTCTCAATCCATTACGAAATAAGATGGCATTACGGAATAGCCAGACTTTCTTGTGTTAACGTCCGACAAAATGCGTCATTGACAGCGGTTTCTGTGGATTGACACATTTCATTCAGATAATGAATTAATGCTACTGCCGGAACAACCAGCAAACGGGCATTGTGTTCTGAAATCCAGGCTATTGATTCAACGTCAGCGACAGATCTGCGCTGTAAAAGAACTTGTAAAACAACGTAATAGAATTATCCGGAATGGTGGCGACTATGCACTAGAACACCACAATTTCGCTCTCTCGGTAAGGCACTGTCACAGCATTCAACAGAATGTGACTTGCCAGATTTATTAGCGCCACCAGATGTTTAACCGGGTAACCACGACCCAGTCGGGGATATATTCCATCTTCTCGCTGACATCATCAAGAATAAAAAGGTTTATCACACTCAGAGCAACGTTCTTCAGCAGGCGGGATAATTCTTCAACATTTAGGGAAGGTGCGAATAAGCAGGTCATTTCTTCCCAAGCTGACTCGCTGATTAAAATTTCGCGGATCTGGGCCGATTTTTTTCCCGCAAACACATCGAATCAGCCTATTTAGGCTATTTTTTCCACCATTTCTGGCGTTATTTCCGGTTTTTACTGAGATCTCTCCCACTGACGTATCATTTGGTCCACCCGAAACAGGTTGGCCAGGGTGAATAACATCGCCAGTTGGTTATCGTTTTTCAGCAGCCCCTTGTATCTGGCTTTCACGAAGCCGAACTGCCGCTTGATGATGCGAAACGGGTGCTCCACCTTGGCACGGATGCTGGCTTTCATGTATTCGATGTTGATGGCCGTTTTGTTCTTGCGCGGATGCTGCTTCAAGGTTTTTACCCTGCCGGGACGCTCGGCGATCAGCCAGTCCACATCCACCTCGGCCAGCTCCTCGCGCTGTGGCGCTCCTTGGTAGCCGGCATCGGCTGAGACAAATTGCTCCTCTCCATGAAGCAGATTACCCAGCTGATTGAGGTCATGCTCGTTGGCCGCGGTGGTGACTAGGCTGTGGGTCAGGCCACTCTTGGCATCGACACCAATGTGGGCCTTCATGCCAAAGTGCCACTGATTGCCTTTCTTGGTCTGATGCATCTCCGGATCGCGTTGCTGCTCTTTGTTCTTGGTCGAGCTGGGTGCCTCAATGATGGTGGCATCGACCAAGGTGCCTTGAGTCATCATGACGCCTGCTTCGGCCAGCCAGCGATTGATGGTCTTGAACAATTGGCGGGCCAGTTGATGCTGCTCCAGCAGGTGGCGGAAATTCATGATGGTGGTGCGGTCCGGCAGGGCGCTATCCAGGGATAATCGGGCAAACAGGCGCATGGAGGCGATTTCGTACAGGGCATCTTCCATGGCACCGTCGCTCAGGTTGTACCAATGCTGCATGCAGTGAATACGCAGCATGGTCTCCAGCGGATAGGGCCGTCGGCCATTGCCCGCCTTGGGATAAAACGGCTCGATGACAGCGGTCATATTCTGCCATGGCAGAATCTGCTCCATGCGGGAGAGGAAAATCTCTTTTCGGGTCTGACGGCGCTTAGTGCTGAATTCACTATCGGCGAAGGTGAGTTGATGGCTCATGATGTCCCTCTGGGATGCGCTCCGGATGAATATGATGATCTCATATCAGGAACTTGTTCGCACCTTCCCTAACCTAGGGAAAGTTAATTAAATTTCATAAGTAACAACAGGGTTTATTTTTAACTCATAACATATAATATTTATATAAATTCAGGCATTATATTGGAAAGCCAGGTTGAAAATATGAACAATGTATTAATTATTGATGACGATATATTAGTAGCTGATGTGATTCGTCGCATTGTAGAGCAAACCCCGGCATTTAAATGCTGTGGCATAGCATTATCACTTAATCAGGCTAAAGAAATCATATCTCAAAATAAGAAACTGGCTGACTTGATTTTTCTTGATATTTATATCAATAACGAAAATGGGCTTGATTTACTCCCTTTTCTTCATAACATTCATTGCAAAAGTGATGTTATTGTGATTTCCGCTGCTGATGACTCTGCGACAATTAAAAATTCATTACATTATGGTGTTTCAGATTATCTGATAAAACCATTTCATATCTCACGTCTGGTTGATTCGCTTACACGATGGAAACATAAAAAGACTCTTCTTGAGAGTCAGAAGATATTCAAGCAATCAGAACTGGATTTATTAACTCACAAGATCATCCCGAACACAGAAAAAATAAGACATTTACCCAAAGGACTGTCAACAGATACATTGCGAATTATTTGTAGGTGGATTGATGAACATCAACATAAAAAATTCACACTCAATGAACTGGCCAGTGGTATTAAGATATCCAGAATCTCATGCAGAAAATATATCATCTGGCTGGTAAGTTGCCATATATTGGCATTTGATGTTTCCTGTGGTGTCACTGGTCGCCCTGCTTATCGTTACTGGATAAGACATCAATATTACCCATATATTAAAAAATATAGTGAAAAACCGTAAGCCTTTTAATCATTTATCTACCATAATTATGACATCTACTTAATCACAATAAACTCATCGTGCGATAATTTCTGGAGAGGTGTTCCGGATATTAAGAGGATAAACGTATGGTCAGGGAATAGTTATGTGTGGTAAATATGGAAGATTTCAGATTTTTTGACATTTACACTGATGCATGGCACTCCCCCATTGTTCAGAAAGAGTATATTCTCCCGGATGCTTCGTTACCAATCCTGCCCGTTTTTTCCTCCATTTTATCGTGAATGAATTTGTCCTGGAACAACACTGGTGTACCAGTGAACAAAAGATATTATTTCTCTGGATTCAACTGTGAATTCGTTCGTCTGTCTGCCAAGTAATACTGCACAGTTTTTGACACAGCACATTTTATGAATGTTACTCATCTTCACGATAAGCATCAGGATATCATTAACTAGTCCCTCCCGATAAATCCGGAATTAACCACATTTTATGGGTACAAGAAAACCACAACGTATTGAAATGGTCCCCATTATTCATGTCTGTCACATTATCCCTGAAACTGACTAAAACCAATACTATAAAAGCCCCGGCACGGTACCGGGGCGAGGTGATTAGTACTGATTGAAGATCTGCTGGATCTGCTGCGGATCTTTGGTTTGCGTCAGAGCCAGCTGCAGCAGGACGCGCGCTTTTTGCGGGTTCAGCGTGCCAGAGGCGACGAAGCCGTATTTCGCATCATCCACTTCAGCATCCTGAGTGGTAGCGCCCGTCGGTACACGGGAAGAACGCACTACTGCAGTGCCGTTTTTCGCGGCGGTTGCAAGGGTGTCAAATACGGTTTTATACAGGTTGCCGTTACCCACACCAGCGCTAACGATGCCATCATAGTCCGCATCTACCAGTGCTTTAGCCGGAAGATCGGATGCGTTAGCGTAGTTATAAACAATGCCGACTTTCGGCAGTTCATTCAGCTTAGAGACATCGAACGGCGTGTCGCTGGTGTGCTTACGTGCCGGGGTACGTTGGTAGTCAATCTTACCGTTGTGAATGTAACCCAGAGGACCATAGTTAACAGACTTGAAGGTCGCTACGTCGGTGGTGTTGGTTTTGGTGACATCGCGACCGTCCAGTACGGTGTCGTTCATCACCACCAGCACGCCACGATTAGCGGAGGCTTTATCAGCTGCGGTCACTACCGCGTTATACAGGTTGAATGGACCGTCTGCGCTCATGGACGTGGACGGGCGCATTGCGCCGACCATCACCACCGGTTTGTCGCATTTCACCGTCAGGTCGAGGAAGTAAGCGGTTTCTTCCATCGTGTCGGTACCGTGAGTAATGACGAAGCCGTCGGTTTTATCGCAGTCGGTGTTAATTTTTTTCGCCAGTGTCAGCCAGACATTATCGTTCATGTCCTGGGAGCCGATATTCACTACCTGCTCGCCTTTAACGTTCGCAATGTCCTTCAGTTGCGGCACCGCATTAACCAGATTTTCTACGCCAACTTTACCCGCTGTGTAGTTAGATTTGGTTGCGGAGTCACCACCACCGGCAATGGTCCCGCCGGTTGCTAAAATGGTGATATTGGGTAATGCCAGTGCTGCACCACTAAAACCCATAACCAGTGCGGCAAGTGCCGTTCTTTTATAGAAATTCATATCTACCTCCTGGACTGTGAAATATATTTACCATGTATTTTTCTATAGAACAGTTAATGCCTTATAAATTTGCTTAATAATGATATGTTTTAATAAATTCATTCTCTTTAACTTGTCATTAACTCATCCAGAATAAGATGATAAACTGTTATATTTCAGGATATAATATCCCTCCTTGACAGGTGGGCGAACAACATTAACTATCGATAAAAAAACACCGCATTCCGTGATAACATCATTCATCAAAAATATTCTTATCGATGTAGAAAACATCAATGTAAATAGAATGTTTAATTACCTCCCATTCAGAATAGCAATGAGCGTCCATCATGTTTTTTGATTAGAATCGTATAATAAATGTTGCACTAAAATATTTATAACGAAGTAACAATGCGCACCTCAATACTTAAAGATTGAATGGGCTACCAATCAATGTGGATACGTATTGACGGGTAGCCAGGAGATTGAAATTACGTTCGGTCAAGAATCAGAACATACTCACCACAAGAAATCCCAGAAGCACTGAGAAAGCAATAGCCAGTACACCCGGAATAAAGAAAGCATGGTTGAACACATACTTACCAATACGGGTCGTTCCTGTGTCATCCATTTGCACCGCCCCCAGAAGGGTTGGGTAAGTTGGTAACACAAATAAAGCAGACACAGCAGCAAAAGAAGCTACCAGCATGTAACTGTCATCCGGATTCGCTGCAGTAATACCCAATGCAGTCACAATAGCCGGAGTGATAGCTTTGGCAGTTGCAGCCTGTGAATACAGAAGCATCGCAGCCAGGAAAAATACCACAGCCAGAAGAGCTGGATACTGGGATACAGTAGTTCTGGCAAGCTCCTTAATTTCTCCTGAATGACCAGATACAAAAGTGTCCCCCAACCATGCCACACCCAGTACACAGATACAGGCAACCATGCCTGACTTGAACACAGAGGAGTCCGCAATCTTGTTTATATCTGCTTTACAGAAAAGGGTAATGAATCCGCCAACCAGTAGCATGAGACTCATAATAGCCGCATCACGACTAACAACAACGTTATCAATCAGACCCAGCGTCGGGCTAATGGCCGAAGCGTAAAGGACCACCAGGATGACGCCAATAAGGAAAATTGAGACAGATCGTCTGGCATAAGGCTTGAGCTGTTTGTTAACACTCTTTACTGGCGCGCTTACGAGTCCTTTGGAAAGACGCTCCCGGTAAACCGGATCATTGTCTAATTTCATGTCAGAAATCAGACTGATTATAAATGCGGTAAGCATGCAACCAACGAATGTGGTAAACAACCATATCCCAAGCAATACTGGATAACTCCACCCAAAGCCTTCCAGTACGCCAGACATATAGATAACGGCAGCCGATACAGGTGATGCTGTAATTGCAATTTGAGATGATACAACCGCAATTGAGAGCGGACATGAGGGCTTAATGTTTTGTTCTTTGGAAACTTCGACAATTACAGGGATCATTGAAAATGCAGTATGTCCCGTACCGGCAAAGATTGTCAGCACATAAGTGACAACCGGAGCCAGGTAATTAATATATTTTGGATTTTTACGAAGAATTCGTTCAGCGACCTGAACGAGATAGTCCAGTCCTCCCGCCAGTTGCATGGCCGAAATAGCAGAAATTACCGATGCAATAATTAGAATCACATCCCAGGGGATATTACCAGGCTTCATATCCAGACAAAGCCCCAGAATCAATACCCCAATGCCACCGGCATAACCAATACCAATCCCGCCCATACGGACACCCAAAAAGATTGCCCCCAGCAGAACCACTATCTGAAGAACAGTGATAATATCCATGATTCTCTCCCGAATTAGTGAGACACCTTTACCCCTGAGCTCCTCTCAACAAAGGCCTTATGGAATGTATTTTTACAAACATCCGGGCAGAGGACTGATACGTTTTCATTCGCGCCATCCCCTGCCGGATCTCCCTTCTTACAGATTCTGAACAATTATTGTTCGAACTTCGGAGCAATCAGATTATCCAGATTGAATGTCTTCTCCCATTCTTCCTGTGTGAGTAGCTTACGTTCGACAACCACTATCTGATGGAGGGATTTGCC
>NZ_JBJQJA010000035.1:0-16439 GCF_046487665.1 Escherichia sp. WS1152
GCACCACCCCGTCAGTAGCTGAACAGGAGGGACAGCTGATAGAAACAGAAGCCACTGGAGCACCTCAAAAACACCATCATACACTAAATCAGTAAGTTGGCAGCATCACCCGACGCACTTTGCGCCGAATAAATACCTGTGACGGAAGATCACTTCGCAGAATAAATAAATCCTGGTGTCCCTGTTGATACCGGGAAGCCCTGGGCCAACTTTTGGCGAAAATGAGACGTTGATCGGCACGTAAGAGGTTCCAACTTTCACCATAATGAAATAAGATCACTACCGGGCGTATTTTTTGAGTTATCGAGATTTTCAGGAGCTAAGGAAGCTAAAATGGAGAAAAAAATCACTGGATATACCACCGTTGATATATCCCAATGGCATCGTAAAGAACATTTTGAGGCATTTCAGTCAGTTGCTCAATGTACCTATAACCAGACCGTTCAGCTGGATATTACGGCCTTTTTAAAGACCGTAAAGAAAAATAAGCACAAGTTTTATCCGGCCTTTATTCACATTCTTGCCCGCCTGATGAATGCTCATCCGGAATTCCGTATGGCAATGAAAGACGGTGAGCTGGTGATATGGGATAGTGTTCACCCTTGTTACACCGTTTTCCATGAGCAAACTGAAACGTTTTCATCGCTCTGGAGTGAATACCACGACGATTTCCGGCAGTTTCTACACATATATTCGCAAGATGTGGCGTGTTACGGTGAAAACCTGGCCTATTTCCCTAAAGGGTTTATTGAGAATATGTTTTTCGTCTCAGCCAATCCCTGGGTGAGTTTCACCAGTTTTGATTTAAACGTGGCCAATATGGACAACTTCTTCGCCCCCGTTTTCACCATGGGCAAATATTATACGCAAGGCGACAAGGTGCTGATGCCGCTGGCGATTCAGGTTCATCATGCCGTTTGTGATGGCTTCCATGTCGGCAGAATGCTTAATGAATTACAACAGTACTGCGATGAGTGGCAGGGCGGGGCGTAATTTTTTTAAGGCAGTTATTGGTGCCCTTAAACGCCTGGTTGCTACGCCTGAATAAGTGATAATAAGCGGATGAATGGCAGAAATTCGAAAGCAAATTCGACCCGGTCGTCGGTTCAGGGCAGGGTCGTTAAATAGCCGCTTATGTCTATTGCTGGTTTACCGGTTTATTGACTACCGGAAGCAGTGTGACCGTGTGCTTCTCAAATGCCTGAGGCCAGTTTGCTCAGGCTCTCCCCGTGGAGGTAATAATTGACGATATGATCATTTATTCTGCCTCCCAGAGCCTGATAAAAACGGTTAGCGCCGGGGTTGGATTTTTCAGCGTTCCAGCTAAGGCTAAGGCATTCCTGTTCAAGCGCAAGCCGGGCTATAAAGCGCATTATCGCTTTACCCGTGCCCTTATTTCGATCGCACTGAGAAACATACAGCTCTTTAATATGCAGCTGACCGCTGTATCGGGGCGAGGGATAAAGAATATTGCAACATGCCAGGCCAGTAATGTTATTGCCGCAGCGCGCTCTGATCACCAGGGTACCGGAAAGCCGGTTGAATAACTTTTTACAGAGATAATCCTTCATCAACGCTTCCTGAATGATACCTTCGCCATAATAGGGGTCGTCTCAGAAAACGGAAAATAAAGCACGCTAAGCCGGTTGCAGAGGCCGTAGCGGCCTGAACTTCCCCGCGCCGATCTTGGCGCTGCTGCGCCATAGGTAATCACCGGTCAGGTTGATGTGCTCCCAGCCGAGTGGCGACAGGTACTGCAATAGCGAGTCATCGACGGCATGACCATTGCCGCGCAACGCATGCGCCGCACGCTCCAGGTAGACCGTGTTCCACAGCACGATGGCCGCCGTCACCAGGTTGAGGCCGCTGGCCCGGTAGCGCTGCTGCTCGAAACTGCGGTCACGGATTTCACCAAGGCGGTTGAAGAACACGGCACGGGCCAGCGCATTGCGCGCCTCGCCCTTGTTCAGCCCGGCATGCACGCGGCGGCGTAGCTCGACGCTTTGCAGCCAGTCGAGGATGAACAGCGTGCGCTCGATGCGGCCCAACTCGCGCAGCGCGACGGCCAAGCCGTTCTGGCGCGGGTAGCTGCCGAGTTTCCTGAGCATCAGCGAGGCCGTCACCGTGCCCTGCTTGATCGAGGTGGCCAGCCGCAGGATTTCGTCCCAATGGGCGCGGACGTGCTTGATGTTGAGCGTGCCGCCGATCATCGGCTTGAGCGCGTCATAGGCGGCATCGCCCTTCGGGATGTAGAGCTTGGTGTCGCCCAGGTCGCGGATGCGCGGCGCGAAGCGGAAGCCCAAGAGGTGCATCAGGGCGAAGACGTGATCGGTGAAGCCCGCCGTGTCGGTGTAGTGCTCCTCGATCCGCAGGTCGGATTCGTGGTACAGCAGGCCGTCGAGCACGTAGGTTGAGTCGCGCAGGCCGACATTGACCACCTTGGTGTGGAATGGCGCGTATTGGTCGGAGATGTGGGTGTAGAAAGTCCGTCCTGGGCTGCTGCCATATTTTGGGTTGATGTGCCCCGTGCTCTTTGCCTTGCTAGCGGTTCGGAAATTCTGTCCGTCCGATGATGATGTGGTGCCATCGCCCCAGTGCCCGGCAAAGGGATGCCGAAACTGAGCGTTGACCAGTTCAGCCAACGCTGTCGAGTACGTTTCGTCGCGGGTATGCCAGGCTTGCAGCCAAGCGAGCTTCGCGTAGGTCGTGCCGGGGCAGGACTCGGCCATCTTGGTCAGGCCCAGGTTGATCGCGTCGGCCAGGATCGTGGTCAACAACAGGTTCTTGTCCTTGGCCAGATCGCCCGATTTCAAGTGCGTGAAGTGCCGGGTGAAGCCCGTCCACTCATCGACTTCGAGCAGCAGTTCGGTGATCTTGACGTGCGGCAGGACCATGGCTGTCTGGTCTATCAGCGCCTGCGCGGTGTCGGGCACCGCCGCATCCAGCGGCGTGATCTTCAAGCCCGACTCGGTGATGATGGCATCCGGCAGGTCGTTGGCTGCCGCCATGCGGTTGACGGTGGCAAGTTGTGCTTCCAGCAGCGTCAGCCGCTCATGCAGATATTGTTCGCAGTCGGTGGCCACGGCCAGCGGCAATTCGCTGGACTGCTTGAGGCTGGTGAACTTCTCGGGCGGTACCAGGTAGTCCTCGAAGTCCTTGAACTGGCGTGAACCCTGCACCCAGATGTCGCCCGAGCGCAGGGAGTTCTTCAACTCGGACAGCGCGCACAGTTCGTAGTAGCGCCGGTCGATGCCGGCGTCGGTCATCACCAGTTTCTGCCAGCGCGGCTTGATGAAGCCGGTCGGTGCATCGGCTGGCAGCTTGCGGGCGTTGTCGGTGTTCATGCCGCGCAGCACCTCAATGGCATCAAGCACGTTTTTGGCGGCGGGCGCGGCCCGCAGCTTGAGCACGGCAAGGAATTCCGGTGCATAGCGGCGCAGGGTGGCGTAGCTCTCGCCGATGCGATGCAGGAAATCGAAGTCATCGGGTTGCGCGAGCTTCTGCGCCTCGGTGACGCTCTCGGCAAAGGAATCCCAGGACATGACGGCCTCGATGGCGGCAAACGCATCGCGGCCTGATTGCTTGGCGTCGATCAGCGCCTGACCGATGCGCCCGTACAGACGTACCTTGGCGTTGATGGCCTTGCCTGACGCCTGGAACTGCTGCTGATGCTTATTCTTGGCAGCGTTAAACAGCTTACCCAGGATGCGGTCGTGCAGGTCGATGATTTCGTCGGTGACGGTGGCCATGCCCTCGGTGGCCAGCGCCACGAGAGTGGCGTAGCGCCGTTGCGGCTCGAATTTGGCCAGGTCGGCGGGTGTCATCTGGCCGCCCTCGCGGGCAATCTTGAGCAGGCGGTTCTGGTGAACCAGCCGCTCGATGCCGGTAGGCAGATCGAGTGCCTGCCATGCCTTGAGGCGTTCGATGTGTTCCAGCATATGCCGCGAATTTGGCTTGGCCGGAGACTGGCGCAACCAAGCCAACCAGGTCGTCTTGCCGTTGTCCCGGCGCTTGAGCAGATCGTCGAGGCGGCGGCGATGCGCGTCCGCCAGTGGTTCGGCCAAGGCGTCGTAGATGCGCCGGTTAGCACGGGTGATCGCCTCGGCACTCGCCCGCTCGACGGCGTTGAGGGCGGGCAGAATGACCGACTGCCGCCGCAGGTGCCCGATCAAGGCGCTGGCCAGCACGATGCCTTTGTCGGTTTGCATCGCCAGCTCGGTCAGCATCTGGACGGCCTGCCGGTAATGGCTCATGGTGAAGGGCCGGAAACCGAACACGGTTTGCAGCTCGCTCAGGTGCTCGCGCCGGGTCTGCTCCCGCTGGCCGTACTCGTTCCAGCTTTCGACGCCGACCTTGAGCTGGTCGGCGACCAGCTTCAACAAGGGCGGGAACGGTAGTTCATCGACGCCCAGGATGACGCCGGGAAAGCGCAGGTAACAGAGCTGCACCGCGAAGCCCAGCCGATTGGCTGGCCCGCGCCGCTGTCGGATGATCGAGAGGTCGGTATCGTTGAATGTGTAATGTCGGATCAGGTCGTCCTTGGAGTCCGGCAACGCCAGCAGGCTTTCCCGCTCGGCGGCGGACAGGATGGAACGACGTGGCATATTTACTGATCCGTTCTCAAGTATTGATACAGGGTTTCGCGACTGATTCCGAATTCACGAGCAAGCTTGGTCTTTTGCTCGCCAGCCTCGACACGTTGGCGCAGTTCGGCAATACGCTCAGACGACAGGGATTTCTTCCTGCCACGGTAAGCCCCGCGTTGCTTGGCGAGCGCAATACCCTCGCGCTGACGCTCGCGGATCAGGGCGCGCTCGAACTCGGCGAACGCGCCCATCACCGAGAGCATCAGGTTCGCCATCGGAGAGTCTTCGCCAGTAAAACTGAGGTGTTCCTTGACGAATTCGATATGCACGCCGCGTTGTGTCAGCGTTTGCACGATCCGGCGCAAATCATCGAGATTGCGCGCCAGGCGATCCATGCTATGCACCACCACGGTGTCGCCGGTGCGGGCGAAGCTTATCAGCGCTTCCAGTTGCGGACGCTTGACATCCTTGCCGGATGCCTTGTCGCTAAAAGCGCGATCAACCTTGACGCCTTCCAGTTGCCGTTCCGGGTTCTGGTCGAAGGTGCTGACCCTGATATACCCAATGCGCTGTCCAGTCATGGAATTCCCTGCAAAATGTCAGGGAAGACTCTATGACCTTCAACGAGATATGTCAATAAATTCAAAATTCAATCCTATCCTGACGCAATTTACACATGGCATCTGACATCAGGTTAGGGTATGCCTCAACCTGACGGCGGCGAATCACAAGCGTCCGGTTTGACGCTGGTTTCGGTCGCAGTGCTGGCCCGCGCCTGGAAGCGCTGATAGCACTCCAGCCCGCAGAAATGCTCCACGTACTCGGCCCCTTCCGGCGTGAAGGCGGCATCGAGCGGGATTTCCTTGCAGCACACGCAGCAACTGGTGCTCGGTTCATTGGCGTTCATGGTGGTGTTCCTCCATTGGTTGACGAAGCCGACGAAGGCCGCCGCCGGCATCGGCCTGGCGAACAGGAAACCCTGCACCGTGTCGCAACCCGCCTGCCGCAACCACGCAAGGCAGTCGGGTGTTTCCACACCCTCGGCTACCACCTCCATTGTCGTTTTCAGAAGACGGCTGCACTGAACGTCAGAAGCCGACTGCACTATAGCAGCGGAGGGGTTGGATCCATCAGGCAACGACGGGCTGCTGCCGGCCATCAGCGGACGCAGGGAGGACTTTCCGCAACCGGCCGTTCGATGCGGCACCGATGGCCTTCGCGCAGGGGTAGTGAATCCGCCAGGATTGACTTGCGCTGCCCTACCTCTCACTAGTGAGGGGCGGCAGCGCATCAAGCGGTGAGCGCACTCCGGCACCGCCAACTTTCAGCACATGCGTGTAAATCATCGTCGTAGAGACGTCGGAATGGCCGAGCAGATCCTGCACGGTTCGAATGTCGTAACCGCTGCGGAGCAAGGCCGTCGCGAACGAGTGGCGGAGGGTGTGCGGTGTGGCGGGCTTCGTGATGCCTGCTTGTTCTACGGCACGTTTGAAGGCGCGCTGAAAGGTCTGGTCATACATGTGATGGCGACGCACGACACCGCTCCGTGGATCGGTCGAATGCGTGTGCTGCGCAAAAACCCAGAACCACGGCCAGGAATGCCCGGCGCGCGGATACTTCCGCTCAAGGGCGTCGGGAAGCGCAACGCCGCTGCGGCCCTCGGCCTGGTCCTTCAGCCACCATGCCCGTGCACGCGACAGCTGCTCGCGCAGGCTGGGTGCCAAGCTCTCGGGTAACATCAAGGCCCGATCCTTGGAGCCCTTGCCCTCCCGCACGATGATCGTGCCGTGATCGAAATCCAGATCCTTGACCCGCAGTTGCAAACCCTCACTGATCCGCATGCCCGTTCCATACAGAAGCTGGGCGAACAAACGATGCTCGCCTTCCAGAAAACCGAGGATGCGAACCACTTCATCCGGGGTCAGCACCACCGGCAAGCGCCGCGACGGCCGAGGTCTTCCGATCTCCTGAAGCCAGGGCAGATCCGTGCACAGCACCTTGCCGTAGAAGAACAGCAAGGCCGCCAATGCCTGACGATGCGTGGAGACCGAAACCTTGCGCTCGTTCGCCAGCCAGGACAGAAATGCCTCGACTTCGCTGCTGCCCAAGGTTGCCGGGTGACGCACACCGTGGAAACGGATGAAGGCACGAACCCAGTGGACATAAGCCTGTTCGGTTGGTAAGCTGTAATGCAAGTAGCGTATGCGCTCACGCAACTGGTCCAGAACCTTGACCGAACGCAGCGGTGGTAACGGCGCAGTGGCGGTTTTCATGGCTTGTTATGACTGTTTTTTTGTACAGTCTATGCCTCGGGCATCCAAGCAGCAAGCGCGTTACGCCGTGGGTCGATGTTTGATGTTATGGAGCAGCAACGATGTTACGCAGCAGGGCAGTCGCCCTAAAACAAAGTTAGCCATATGAACTCGGAATCAGTACGCATTTATCTCGTTGCTGCGATGGGAGCCAATCGGGTTATTGGCAATGGTCCTAATATCCCCTGGAAAATTCCGGGTGAGCAGAAGATTTTTCGCAGACTCACTGAGGGAAAAGTCGTTGTCATGGGGCGAAAGACCTTTGAGTCTATCGGCAAGCCTCTACCGAACCGTCACACATTGGTAATCTCACGCCAAGCTAACTACCGCGCCACTGGCTGCGTAGTTGTTTCAACGCTGTCGCACGCTATCGCTTTGGCATCCGAACTCGGCAATGAACTCTACGTCGCGGGCGGAGCTGAGATATACACTCTGGCACTACCTCACGCCCACGGCGTGTTTCTATCTGAGGTACATCAAACCTTCGAGGGTGACGCCTTCTTCCCAATGCTCAACGAAACAGAATTCGAGCTTGTCTCAACCGAAACCATTCAAGCTGTAATTCCGTACACCCACTCCGTTTATGCGCGTCGAAACGGCTAACCATTCCGTCAACGGGACGCCAAAATGCTGCGCATTTTGGTTCCCTCCGCTGCGCTCCGGCTCTCGTTACGTCCAACGTTAGCACCACTGAAACCCAGCTTTATTTAGCTCATGTTTATTCAAACGGCATTTAGCTTTTCAGGCGTTATTCAGTGCCTGTTTTGCCTTTTTTCCGGGCTTCGCCTGCATGGGCTGCGCAGGTTTTCAGTCTTTTTGGCCTCTAGCCCTTGCGTAGCAAGCGCAAGCAGCTATCGTTTTTGCAGTGCTGTGCCGCCTCGGTGGCGCAGCGTTTTTTCACGGTTAGCGCCCGTCGCCAAATTCAAGTTATCCGTTTTGGCTTCTGGTTCTAACATTTCGGTCAAGCCGACCCGCATTCTGCGGTCGGCTTACCTCGCCCGTTAGACATCATGAGGGAAGCGGTGACCATCGAAATTTCGAACCAACTATCAGAGGTGCTAAGCGTCATTGAGCGCCATCTGGAATCAACGTTGCTGGCCGTGCATTTGTACGGCTCCGCAGTGGATGGCGGCCTGAAGCCATACAGCGATATTGATTTGTTGGTTACTGTGGCCGTAAAGCTTGATGAAACGACGCGGCGAGCATTGCTCAATGATCTTATGGAGGCTTCGGCTTTCCCTGGCGAGAGCGAGACGCTCCGCGCTATAGAAGTCACCCTTGTCGTGCATGACGACATCATCCCGTGGCGTTATCCGGCTAAGCGCGAGCTGCAATTTGGAGAATGGCAGCGCAATGACATTCTTGCGGGTATCTTCGAGCCAGCCATGATCGACATTGATCTAGCTATCCTGCTTACAAAAGCAAGAGAACATAGCGTTGCCTTGGTAGGTCCGGCAGCGGAGGAATTCTTTGACCCGGTTCCTGAACAGGATCTATTCGAGGCGCTGAGGGAAACCTTGAAGCTATGGAACTCGCAGCCCGACTGGGCCGGCGATGAGCGAAATGTAGTGCTTACGTTGTCCCGCATTTGGTACAGCGCAATAACCGGCAAAATCGCGCCGAAGGATGTCGCTGCCGACTGGGCAATAAAACGCCTACCTGCCCAGTATCAGCCCGTCTTACTTGAAGCTAAGCAAGCTTATCTGGGACAAAAAGAAGATCACTTGGCCTCACGCGCAGATCACTTGGAAGAATTTATTCGCTTTGTGAAAGGCGAGATCATCAAGTCAGTTGGTAAATGATGTCTAACAATTCGTTCAAGCCGACCGCGCTACGCGCGGCGGCTTAACTCCGGCGTTAGATGCACTAAGCACATAATTGCTCACAGCCAAACTATCAGGTCAAGTCTGCTTTTATTATTTTTAAGCGTGCATAATAAGCCCTACACAAATTGGGAGATATATCATGAAAGGCTGGCTTTTTCTTGTTATCGCAATAGTTGGCGAAGTAATCGCAACATCCGCATTAAAATCTAGCGAGGGCTTTACTAAGCTTGCCCCTTCCGCCGTTGTCATAATCGGTTATGGCATCGCATTTTATTTTCTTTCTCTGGTTCTGAAATCCATCCCTGTCGGTGTTGCTTATGCAGTCTGGTCGGGACTCGGCGTCGTCATAATTACAGCCATTGCCTGGTTGCTTCATGGGCAAAAGCTTGATGCGTGGGGCTTTGTAGGTATGGGGCTCATAATTGCTGCCTTTTTGCTCGCCCGATCCCCATCGTGGAAGTCGCTGCGGAGGCCGACGCCATGGTGACGGTGTTCGGCATTCTGAATCTCACCGAGGACTCCTTCTTCGATGAGAGCCGGCGGCTAGACCCCGCCGGCGCTGTCACCGCGGCGATCGAAATGCTGCGAGTCGGATCAGACGTCGTGGATGTCGGACCGGCCGCCAGCCATCCGGACGCGAGGCCTGTATCGCCGGCCGATGAGATCAGACGTATTGCGCCGCTCTTAGACGCCCTGTCCGATCAGATGCACCGTGTTTCAATCGACAGCTTCCAACCGGAAACCCAGCGCTATGCGCTCAAGCGCGGCGTGGGCTACCTGAACGATATCCAAGGATTTCCTGACCCTGCGCTCTATCCCGATATTGCTGAGGCGGACTGCAGGCTGGTGGTTATGCACTCAGCGCAGCGGGATGGCATCGCCACCCGCACCGGTCACCTTCGACCCGAAGACGCGCTCGACGAGATTGTGCGGTTCTTCGAGGCGCGGGTTTCCGCCTTGCGACGGAGCGGGGTCGCTGCCGACCGGCTCATCCTCGATCCGGGGATGGGATTTTTCTTGAGCCCCGCACCGGAAACATCGCTGCACGTGCTGTCGAACCTTCAAAAGCTGAAGTCGGCGTTGGGGCTTCCGCTATTGGTCTCGGTGTCGCGGAAATCCTTCTTGGGCGCCACCGTTGGCCTTCCTGTAAAGGATCTGGGTCCAGCGAGCCTTGCGGCGGAACTTCACGCGATCGGCAATGGCGCTGACTACGTCCGCACCCACGCGCCTGGAGATCTGCGAAGCGCAATCACCTTCTCGGAAACCCTCGCGAAATTTCGCAGTCGCGACGCCAGAGACCGAGGGTTAGATCATGCCTAGCATTCACCTTCCGGCCGCCCGCTAGCGGACCCTGGTCAGGTTCCGCGAAGGTGGGCGCAGACATGCTGGGCTCGTCAGGATCAAACTGCACTATGAGGCGGCGGTTCATACCGCGCCAGGGGAGCGAATGGACAGCGAGGAGCCTCCGAACGTTCGGGTCGCCTGCTCGGGTGATATCGACGAGGTTGTGCGGCTGATGCACGACGCTGCGGCGTGGATGTCCGCCAAGGGAACGCCCGCCTGGGACGTCGCGCGGATCGACCGGACATTCGCGGAGACCTTCGTCCTGAGATCCGAGCTCCTAGGGATCGCCTCAGAAAACGGAAAATAAAGCACGCTAAGCCGTAAGTAAGCGTGCTCCTGTGAAAGCCACAGCTAAAACTGCGTAGTACACATAGAGGTATTTTTTTCTAGATTTATATCGAATTTCGTTATCGAATTTCGCTTATTATTGATCAACTCGTTGCAGATCATGAAGGCGAAAGTATGACGAATAACCCTACCGATGACAGCAGACCATGGTCGGTCTTTCTTATTTTTCTGCGGCTTGGATTGACATCTTTTGGCGGCCCCATTGCGCACTTGGGCTACTTCCGCGCCGAATTTGTCACACGGCGGCGCTGGCTCTCCGAACGGAGCTATGCTGACTTGGTCGCGCTTTGTCAGTTCTTGCCAGGGCCTGCAAGCAGCCAGGTCGGCATAGCGGTAGGACTGTCTCGGGCTGGATACAGCGGGGCGCTGGCTGCTTGGGCTGGCTTCACGCTGCCGTCTGCCATAGCCTTGATCCTTTTTGCGCTCGGCATCTCCAGCTATGGCGATTACGTCTCGCAGGGCGCGTTGCATGGCTTAAAAGTGGTGGCTGTGGCCGTGGTCGCTCAAGCAGTATGGGGCATGGCGCGTAACCTATGCACGGATGGGCTGCGAGTCACCATCATGGCAATTGCTACCTGCGTCGTTTTACTTGTGCCGTCCGCGTGGGGACAGGTTGGCGTGATTGCTATCGCAGGCATCGCAGGCCGGTTATTGTTCAAGCCAGCGAAAGTTGTTGAGCATGACCCCCTACCTATCACGGTCAGTCACCGGGCCGGCGTGCTTTGGCTCTCGCTGTTCTTTGTCTTGCTGATTGGCCTGCCGGTGTTGGCCGAACTGATGCCAAGTCAAACCATGGCAATGGTGGATTCCTTCTATCGTGTCGGATCACTGGTGTTCGGCGGTGGTCACGTTGTGCTGCCATTACTGCAAGCCGAAGTGGTGCCCTCCGGCTGGGTCAACAATGAATCCTTTCTCGCGGGGTACGGGGCAGCTCAAGCGGTGCCCGGCCCTTTGTTCACGTTCGCCGCGTTTCTTGGTGCCTCGATGAACACCGCCCCGTCGGGCTGGATCGGCGGCATTGTGTGTCTGCTGGCTATCTTCGCGCCCTCGTTCTTGCTGGTCGTCGGATCAATGCCATTTTGGGAGCGTTTGCGCCGCAATACAGGCATCCAAGCTGCGCTGGCCGGGATCAATGCCGCTGTAGTCGGCTTGCTGCTGGCCGCGCTGTATCAGCCTGTATGGACTAGCGCCATCTTTCAGCCGCAAGACTTCGGCTTGGCATTAGTTGCCCTTGTCGCACTTATGTTCTGGAAGCTCCCGCCGTGGCTGGTTGTCCTCGGTAGCGGTGCAGCTGGGTGGCTGTTGAGCGTCGCTCTGTGAGGCACAAAAAATGACTGACAAAGACCTCTACGGCGGTTTGATCCGCCTGCACATCCTTCACCATGCAGCCGAGGAACCTGTCTTTGGGCTGGGGATCATCGAAGAGCTACGCCGACACGGCTACGAGATGAGCGCTGGCACCGTGTACCCGATGCTGCACGGCCTGGAAAAAAAAGGCTATCTGACCTCACGCCACGAACGCACCGGGCGACGTGAACGGCGTGTTTATGACATCACTGAACAAGGCAGAACTGCACTTGCTGATGCGAAAACAAAGGTCAAGGAGCTGTTCGGAGAGTTGGTAGAAGGTGGTTGAGTTTTTGCTTCTATGTCAGGTTGAGCTATACCCTAACTGGATTGTCATTTTCAGAAGACGACTGCACCAGTTGATTGGGCGTAATGGCTGTTGTGCAGCCAGCTCCTGACAGTTCAATATCAGAAGTGATCTGCACCAATCTCGACTATGCTCAATACTCGTGTGGGCTCTGTTGCAAAAATCGTGAAGCTTGAGCATGCTTGGCGGAGATTGGACGGACGGAACGATGACGGATTTCAAGTGGCGCCATTTCCAGGGTGATGTGATCCTGTGGGCGGTGCGCTGGTATTGTCGCTATCCGATCAGCTATCGCGACCTTGAGGAAATGCTGGCGGAACGCGGCATTTCGGTCGACCATACGACGATCTATCGCTGGGTCCAGTGCTACGCCCCGGAGATGGAGAAGCGGCTGCGCTGGTTCTGGCGGCGTGGCTTTGATCCGAGCTGGCGCCTGGATGAAACCTACGTCAAGGTGCGGGGCAAGTGGACCTACCTGTACCGGGCAGTCGACAAGCGGGGCGACACGATCGATTTCTACCTGTCGCCGACCCGCAGCGCCAAGGCAGCGAAGCGGTTCCTGGGCAAGGCCCTGCGAGGCCTGAAGCACTGGGAAAAGCCTGCCACGCTCAATACCGACAAAGCGCCGAGCTATGGTGCAGCGATCACCGAATTGAAGCGCGAAGGAAAGCTGGACCGGGAGACGGCCCACCGGCAGGTGAAGTATCTCAATAACGTGATCGAGGCCGATCACGGAAAGCTCAAGATACTGATCAAGCCGGTGCGCGGTTTCAAATCGATCCCCACGGCCTATGCCACGATCAAGGGATTCGAAGTCATGCGAGCCCTGCGCAAAGGACAGGCTCGCCCCTGGTGCCTGCAGCCCGGCATCAGGGGCGAGGTGCGCCTTGTGGAGAGAGCTTTTGGCATTGGGCCCTCGGCGCTGACGGAGGCCATGGGCATGCTCAACCACCATTTCGCAGCAGCCGCCTGATCGGCGCAGAGCGACAGCCTACCTCTGACTGCCGCCAATCTTTGCAACAGAGCCCGCCGTGCTAGTCTGCTCGGTGATGGTGGAGTGAAGCCAACCCGCAATCGGGTTATGAATCTGCATCGCGATTCGCAATCAGCTGTCTCTTGAGCATGTCGAACTCCTGCGATGTTATCTCGCCGTGCTCGTGCTGCTACACCAACTTGTCCAACTCATCCGCCACACCGCTCCCCACCACCTGCGATGGCCAGGTTGTTTGCTGGGCGCATTGGCGGAGTATCGTCTCGACCCGGGACACCCACACCGGCACAACCTTACGGGAGTGATTCACTGTCAAAGAATCGGCCCGGTGCTCTGACGCAAGTATCGGGATGGTCACCATTTGTAAGCCGTAGACCTGAGTGGTGATCAAGACTTCGATACCACCGACCGTACCGGTACTAATCGACGACGGTCGTGTTCGTCGCCTGCCGCAGGGACTCTGCACACCTCCGTTTACGCATGTGCCTGGAGGAGTTGGAAATCGTCGTGTTCGGGAAACATTAAACACAGGATGGCAGCGATCTGAGCCAGCACATGATCAGCTAGCTCACCATCCGGATCGACGGCCCACTGCATCGTCGCGCCAGCGATGACCGAGTGCAGGAGCAACTCAGCTGCCGCAGGAGCACCTGGGGGCAGTCGCTTGCGGATCCCCTCCACCACCGCGCGGTTCCGCTGGATCGCAAGCGTGCGTAGCTCCGGCACCTGGAGCTCGTACCAGGAGATGAGATAGTTCACCGAGAAGTCGTTGCGAGTGTTCATGCTCCGAACGAGCACCTGCAAAAATTCCCAGAGCCCTTGCGGCCCTGCGCCTATCGGTATCGCATTCAGGTAATGCCGCACCTGCTCGACGCCGCGCTCCATCATCCTCACCAGCAGCGTATCGCGGTTGGTGAAGCGCTGGATTAACGCTGCGCGGGAGAGCCCCACCTCCTTTGCTACTCCGCTGAGCGTGAACTCTATGGGACCGCAACGCTTCAGCACTACGGTGGCGGCCTCGAGTACCTCGTCATCGGACTTGAGCTTGGGGCGGGGCATCAGTGTTCACCTTCTGTATGGGTTGGGGCGGAGGCTGTGGCTGCCGCCGCCATTGTAGCAAATTGAAGACGGAGCGAGAGTAGAGCCACGAGCCCCGCAAACACGGCCGATACAACGAGGCCAGGGAGCGGACCAGCAAGGTCGACAAACGCGCCGGCCGCAAGCATAACCATGGGCGAGGCTGACAGCATCACCGCCGAGACCGTGCCGAGTACCCGGCCGAGAAGTTCTGGCGGCGTGCGGTTGTAGATGGCAGCGTTGAGAATGGGAGAGACTGAGCCGGTCAGCAGTCCCACGAGCGCGCCCAACAACATCAGCACCGGCACGCCTGGCAACTGTGAAAGCAGAAGCGAGCCCACCGCAGAGCCACAAAATGCCACCGCCAGCCAGTTCTGCGCTGATATCCGGGCGCCGACCGACGCATGAATGGCAATGCCAAGGAGACCACCAGCCCCCATCATTGAGGAGAACAGCCCGAGCTCTGCTACTTGGCGTCCTGCATCTACAAACAGCGCAGGCATGATGACGCTGCCGTTGGCGCCAACGATGCCCACGAAGATCATCACTATACCAAAGAGAGGGCGCAGCAGGGGTTCGCTCCAGAGAAAAGCGACGCCGGCGCGCATGGAGAGAGTCGCCGTCGTGGTCATCGTCCGAGCGGCACGCGCGGGAAGCACCCACGCGCCGAGCAGACCTGCAAGGACGGAGCAGAACGCCGTCAGCCCGAGCGTTGGCGCAGCGCCAAGCAGGCCGATTGCGGCCCCCCCAAGGGCCGGGCCACCTAGAATCGCGACGTTCCCGATCACCGCTTTCAGTGACGAGACGCGCTCAACGGAGAGCCCGGCGACGTGGCCGAGTTTGGGCAGCTCACTGTCCTGCGCGGCCATACCGGGTGCGTCGAACGCGGCACCGAGCACCACGCAAGCGATCAGCCCAGTGTTCGAGAGGGCGCCAACGGCATCGAGCAGTGGGATGCTCGCCATGGCCACGCCGCCCACCACACCCGAGATCAATGCGACGGGCGCGCGCCCGAACCGATCGACGAGGCCACCACCAACCCACGCGCCGATGATGGTCGCGATGACGCTGCTAGCGGCCGTGGCGCCCGCCCAGGCCGCGCTCTTTGTATGAGACAGGACGAACCATGGAAGCGCGAGGGCCGCCACCGCGTTGCCGATCCGGAAGAGAAAGGTCGCCGCGAACAGCGTCGCGAGCGGGCTATATCGACGTTCGCTCATTCCGCTGCGGCGAGCTGCGCCTTCGCCGCAGCGAGGTACTCTTCGTTACCCGAGTCGAGGGCGAAGAGTGCGTAGGTGACCGCCCCGAACGCAAGGCGCTCCGCGATGTGGTGGGCGAGCCGCGGCCACACCCGGCCACCGGCCGCTTCATACGTGAGGAGGAGCTTCGCGAGCCCCTCTTCACCAAAGACCATAAGGTGCGCGGCCATGTCGATGGCAGGGTCATCAACGCGGGCCTCGCTCCAGTCGATCATCCCGCTGACGCGCTCCGTGTTGTCGATGAGCACATGGCCCACGTAGAGATCGCCATGCACCACCACGGAGAAATCTGGCCACGACGAATCGTCGTCGAGCCAGCGCTGCCACCGGTGGAGGCGCTTGTCGTTCACCACGAACTCGCGTCGGACGCGGTCAACGTCGTCGGCCACCTTCTGACGGGCCTGCGTCGGTGTACGGATGAGCATCCCCGCATCCACGGCGGCGGAAATGGGGACGGCATGCAGGGCGGCGAGCGCGGTCGCGAAGCTCTCCGCGAAGACCTCCGAGTCCTGCGGCACGACCCAGTCGGGCGTGGACGAACCAGGCTGGATGACCATCGCAGTCGAGTCTTCGAGCATGGGATAGGCAACGAGCTCGGCGTTGGCCACGCGCCAGTCCGGCACCGCGAACGGCAGGCGATTCTTGAGCATTGCCAGCACCCGCGCCTCTGGTTCGACCTTCGCGCTTACCTCGGCTCGGCGCGGGATGCGCAGCACCCACCGACGTCCATCGTCGACGGTGGCGATCACGATCCTATAGTCGAGCCCAAGCTCATTGACAGTCAGCGGGCCATGGAGCTTGAGCCCATGTCGGGCTGCAAGTGCGTACAGTTGGGAGGTATCGGCGGTCGTGACTACGGTCATGATTCACTCCTGAGGGCTTGACGGGTTTAGCCACCTAAATGTAACAGTCACGTCGGTTATATTCAATCCGGCACTGTTGCAAAGTTAGCGATGAGGCAGCCTTTTGTCTTATTCAAAGGCCTTACATTTCAAAAACTCTGCTTACCAGGCGCATTTCGCCCAGGGGATCACCATAATAA
>NZ_JBJQJA010000036.1:0-15773 GCF_046487665.1 Escherichia sp. WS1152
CATAACGCCTGCTCCAGAGCATCCAGCACGAATGTCGTTTCCATAGACGATGAGACCCGCCACCCCACGATGTATCCGGCAAACACATCAATGATGAACGCCACATAGACGCCCCCCTGCCATGTGCTGACGTAAGTAAAATCAGCCACCCACAACTGGTCAGGACGTTCTGCCACAAACTGACGGTTTACGCGGTCGCCTGCGGCAACGGCTTTCCGGCTGACGGTAGTGCGGACCTTTTTACCCCGGAGAACACCGGCAAGTCCCATAACCGCCATGAGGCGCGCCACTGTACATCTGGCTACCCTGATTCCTTCCCGTAACAACTGACGCCAGACTTTACGCACACCGTATACCTGATGATTCCCATCGTATACGCGCAGTATCTCTTTCTTCAGCCAGTCATCGCGCTGCGCACGGGCACTGCGTTTATCAGGATGATGTCGCTGTTGCTGACAGTGGTAATACGTTGACGGGGCAATATGTAGTTCACTGCATACCGGTCCGACCCCGTACAGCTTACGCAGCTTATCCAGCAGTGGCATCACTTTTTCCAGAGGCGGTCGAACTCCGCCTTCGCAAAATAAGCGGAAGCCTGGCGAAGGATATCGTTACTGCGGCGCAGTTCACGATTTTCACGTTCCAGCTCTTTCAGACGCTGACGTTCAGCGGTGGTGAGCCCGCCATCACCGCCTCCGGTATCCCGCTCATGCTGGCGTACCCAGACACGCAGAGTCTCCGGTGTACAACCAATCTTTGGGGCAATGGAACAAATTGCCGCCCACTGTGAGTCATATTCGCCCTGACTTTCCAGAACCATACGAATCGCCCTCTGACGGACTTCGGGGGAAAAACGAGTATTTTTAGTCATTCTGTTTACCTCTTTCTCAGGGAGTTTAGTCTCCAGGATTCCCGGGGCGGTTCACCCCTCAGCATACAGCTCGGCTTCTGCAAGTGCTCAGGGAACACTTTCCAACCTGCCAGATAGCTATTACTACAGAGGTGTATAATGGCGTCTGGGATTCACTCATTAATAACCAGGCTGATATCGCCATTGGCGCGCCCGATACGTTACTGGACGGTGGTGGAATTGATTACATTGAAATCGGCATGATTCGTTGGTTGTTCGCGATTTCTCCGGCTCATCCGCTGGCGTTTATTCCTGAGCCCATTTCTGAGAGTCAGTTACGTCTGTACCCGAACATCATGGTGGAAGACACTGCAAACACTATTAACAAAAAAGTCGGCTGGCTGTTACACGGGCAAGAGTCGATTCTGGTTCCCGACTTTAATACTAAGCTTCAGTGCCAGATCCTGGGGGAGGGAATCGGTTTTCTGCCAGACTATATGGTGCGTGAAGCGATGGAAAAGTCATTGCTGGTGACACGGCAGATCCACAACCCACGTCAGGATTCACGAATGCTGTTGGCAACCAGGCATTCGGCAAGCGGTCAAGTCACTCAGTGGATAAAAAGAGAATTTAGCTTACAAGGAATACTGACGGGGATTTATCAGGATTTGATGCATCGAGCGTGATGCACCGGATGGCAGTTTTACCTTTCGGTGCATCAATGAGATAAATGAAGGGCAATCAGTGAGATAAATGACGAATTGGAGTGGGTTACATGGGTTCTGGTGAACAGAAATGAAATTCTTTTTCTCTATGTGATAGACAAATCGGGAATTGAAATCATCCCTACAGGCAACTCAGAATCTGGGGGCTGAAAACGCTACGAACCATCAGATTTGGATAATATTCATCACCGTTTCGGCCTGATTGTATCCAATCTGGAAGAAAAGTTTCATGATTTTATGGGCGTTATCCTTATGGTGCTGGGCGACGAGAGTAATACTTCACGCCGGTTTTGTCGGATAATCCAGAAATATAGGGGCAAATCCAAACAGGAAAAATAGGGGGAGGGACGCGTTTCCGGCACAACCAGCGTTACGTCACCCTGCATTGTTAGTTACGAAAAGCGTACCGGAAACGCGGAACATTCTTTTAACACATTACAGGCATTCGCACACATCTTTTTTCTTCTTTGTGCTCTGAACACTGCAGTGCTCAATTAATATTAGCCACGTTTTACAGTAAGAACGGTATCTGTTCTCTGATTCTTCCGGCGTCAACCCACAGTGTAATTATGAGGCCTGACGCTATTGTAATAATTCAGAATATAACAGCTGGTTACCGATTCAGACTCGAGGTTTATTTAAGAATCCATACCTGCTCGGCCTCCAGCACAGAAAACCGACACTCAAGCAGACTCGGCAGGCTGGTATGCTCCTGGCGGGCATTTTTGTACTGATATTTTCCGGGCTGAGCACTTCTCAGGTTCAGATGCTTCATCAGCCTCCTGGCACGATAACTGCTCATCGGGATACCATTTTGAATCAGCATATCTGCCAGAGCACGCGCACCTGCGGAACCCCGACTCTGGTTCCAGACCCGGACTGTTTCGCTATACAATTTGATTCGCGCCGGATCAATCGTATTGAGCCGATTCTGCCAGTGCCGGAACTGCTGCAATGAGCATCCAGAGCAGCGCAAAGACTGACAACCGTGTGTCGCCGCTCAGTCTGGTAACTATCGTAAACCGTTCAGTGGGGAGGATATCAAGAGCACTGTAGCTTTTTAATATCGTTTTTTGTTCCTCCAGGCGACGAACCTGCTTTTCCAGCTCATGAATACGTTGCTACTCTGATGTGAGTGGTGATGCAGAAGACGTGGTATCCTGACGTTCCCGCCTGAGCTGACGTACCCATGCCCCCAGTGTATAGGAACCGACATTCATAGCTTCACTGGATTCCCGGTATGAGTAACTTTTATTAACGATAAGCTAGGCTATTTGTGCATTGGTGTTGAGGTGAGAATAGCACCAGTCAGGTGAGCAGATTATAATGTTACGAGACTTAAGCACCTCTGTAGCTCCCATGGTCTGATAGTTTCTCCCGTATACCGCTCATGCAACTCCCGCATTAAAATATACTGTTCTTTCCGGATAATTACGTTAAAATACACACCTGCGTGCATCTGTGTCAGACTCCGTTAGATACCAGCGTACATTGTAAACATGCCGGATGCACGCAATACAATAATCGGTCTTTTCGGAGTTATAGTCGCTAGGCTGGCATCCCGTAAATATGTATCAGGTAGCAATTCAGGAAGCGAACAAAAGCGCCTGGAGAAGGTTATCTCTGATAATAATTTACATGAAATGTCTCCTTTATTCTTCGCGAATAAGGCCTTCAGTGTTCTCCCCTTTTCAGCAATTCTTACCGTAGTAATCACTCCTGCCTGTGTATAACACGAGAATTGCCAGAGTTTAACGTTTCGGTATCGTTATCCTGCATGATGTTGAACAGAACCGGGCGTGAATTCTGCGCCAGAATTTTCTTTCGAGGAACATTCCGGGTTATCTGTAGTACAGGAGGAGATTTTCTCCTATTTCAAATAAAATTCAATGACAGGTGAATATTTAAATATAAATGCATCGCTTCAACAGAGAAATCGGAATTACGCCCGGAACCAGGCCTGAATGAATAATGGAGGAGGTAAAATAATATTATTGATGAAACTATCAAATCAAGTCCCCCTTCTCCTTCCCCAGCTTAAATATACTTAATTTTTCACTGGATAATATGTTATTGAATTACAAAGTTGATCCTGATATACAGGATTTCCGGCTCTTGCATCCAGTGATAACTTTATATAGTCCTGCAAAGGCGAACTTCGTAAAAGTATACTTTTCTGTTGTAAGCATTGAGGTATCGAAAATGAGTGAGAATACCGGAAAATCCCATGAAAATAAAATGGTTATTATTGACTGCGGGGAATATGATGAATACCTTCGTAACGCGTGGTTCCGAGGTTTTCGGGAAGGTTATGATATGGCGATGAAATTTGGATTAGGCTGCCAGCAATGTTATGAAACAGGTGAAAAAATAGCATGCGCAAGAGCTGAAGAATGCCGTAAAAAGATTAAGGTAATAAAACACTGAAACGGGCTGTCTGATATTTCTGTGAGCTAAAAAGACACCGTAATACAGGTATCTCACAGTAACTGAAAGATATGCACATGCAGCCAGGGAAGATTAAGGGTAAGGGAGGATATCCCTTACCTGATTGATTATGGGATGATACCACAGGCAATTCTTGCACCACCGCCACCTAGAGGTTCAGGATGGTCATCATGATTATCACCTCCTGCGTGGAGCATTAGCGAACGGCCATCGAGCTCCTTTAATTCAGATAGTCTTGGCGCAAGCACCGGGTAGGTTGCTTTTCCGTCATGAGTGACATAAAGCGCAGGGAGATCACCTAGGTGGCCATCAGGAGACCATGGACCGAGATGCTTCCCTGTTTTTTCCGGGTCAAAGTGACCACCTGCAGATAAAGCAGCGACAGTTTTTCCATCTTTCAGGGCAGGAGCACAACTTGCGTTTTCATGTACATGAAAACCATGAATGCCGGCGGGTAAGGAGTGAAGATCAGGGGTGAACAGCAGCCCGTAGGGTGTCTTCTGGATGGTTATTTTACCAATATTTCGCTCTTTTCCGTCACTATCAACAAGATTCATTGTTACATCTTTGGTGGCTGCATATCCACAGGATGATGTAGCCAGAATCACAAAGGCAATAAGTTTACGTTTCATAAACCCTCTGTTAACAGGTTAAAGATTTACTCAATAACTGTTGCGAAATAACAGTCAGCCAGATTTCAGGGGGATGGCTGTGCGCGAAATGAAGCTTACTGCATCATGACCTCACGAACGAAATCTTTTTTGAGCTGTGTTATTGTCCGCTTCTGCCAAACCATCATCACTGTAATAACAGAGGGCGTCCCACTGATTCAGTACATAGCTGAACGCTTCGCCCAGTCTGGATTTTTTCGACAGCGTGCCATTCTTCTCCACCATCCATTCATGCAGCGACGTCAGTAACGCTTTGCTTCGCTGCTGCCTGGCTGCAAGACGCTCTGACTCTGGTAACCCCCGTATTTCATCCTCGATGGCGTACAGTTCACTGATTCGCTTCAGGGCTTCTTCTGCCGTCGCACTTTTGCTGCTGATGTATACATCGTGGATTTTTCGCCGGGCATGGGCCCAGCACGCAACTTCTGTCAGTGCACCACCTTCACGTTCTGCACTGAACAACCTGTCGTAACCTGTGAACGCATCCGCCTGCAGGATACCCCGGAAGGGGCGAAGGTGTTGCTCCGGGTGTTTCCCCTGCCGGTTCGGCGAGTACGCGAACCAGACCGCTGGAGGAGATGACGAACCCACATTGCGATCATCCCGGACATACGTCCAGATACACCCTGTTTTCGCCTTTTTCTGACCCGGTGCCAGTACCTTTACCGGTGTGTCATCAGTGTGAACCTTGCGGGTATTCATTACATAACGGTACAGGGCATCATTCACCGGTGTCATTAACTGGCAGCACGCGTCAACCCAGTTGGAGAGTAAGGCCCGGCTCAGTTCGACACCCTGGCGGGCAAAGATTTCACTCTGACGATACAGTGGCAGATGTTCGCAGTATTTTCCCGTTAACACGCGGGCAAGTAATCCGGGGCCCGCGATACCACGCTCTATCGGGCGGGACGGCGCCGGTGCTTCAACAATACAGTCACATTTTGTACAGGCTTTTTTTACCCGTTCTGTGCGGATCACTTTCAGGGCACTGCTCACCAGTTCCAGCTGTTCAGCGCTGACTTCCCCCAGATAATCCAGCTCACCGCCACACTCCGGGCAACAGCTTTCTTCTGGCTCCAGGCGGTGTATTTCACGGGGAAGGTGTGCCGGTAACGGACGACGATGGCGCGACTGTCGCAACTGGCGGGGAACCTGAGGATCGTCTTCCCGCCCACTGTAACGATCGCTGTCCTGTTCACGTTGTTTCAGCAGAGCCTCAGCCAGTTCAACTTCACGACGCAGTTTTTCAGAACGGGTACCGAACAGCATCCGGTGCAGTTTTTCTATCTGAGCCCGCAGATGTTCTATTTCCCGTTCATCTTCTTCGATCTTTTCTTCGGCACGTGCCAGTGCAGAGCGCAGGAAGGCCTCCGTCTCTTCAACCAGACTCAGTTGCTGGTCTTTCTGACGGAGCTGGCTTTCCAGTTCTGCAATGCGAATGAGGTATTTCTGACTCATGGCCGTTTTTATAATGCGGCCAGGCGTTTTTTACAACATTGTCAGTGCGTTAAGGCGGAATGTTTTTGGCTGACGCCAGTCCAGCTTATCGAGGAGCATTGCCAGTTGCGAGCGGGTAATGGATACCTTGCCGTCACGTACCGCAGGCCAGATAAACTGGCCTTCCTCCAGGCGTTTGGTGAACAGGCACAGACCATCAGCATCAGCCCAAAGAATTTTAACGGTGTCACCCCGTCGGCCACGGAAGATAAACAGGTGACCGGAGAAGGGATTATCATTCAGCACATGTTGTACCTGTTCTCCCAGTCCGTTGAAGGATTTACGCATATCGGTAACGCCGGCAACGAGCCAGATACGGGTACCTGATGGGAGTGAGATCATCTTCCCCTCCCGGTCAGTTCACGGATCAACACCGTGAGCAGCTCTGGCGATGGATTTTCCAGCGTCATGTTACCGTGACGGAATTCCACCTTGCAGGAACTGGCACTGACTCTGGTCTGAGTGGAAGTGGATAAAGACGGCGCAATGGCCGCCACAGGTTCTTTCTGCTCATCCGGCGTTATTTCTACAGGTAATAATGGGTATCCGGAATTTCTGGTTGATAAAATGTCAAAGATGTAAAGAAGAAAATCTTTCTCAGCGGATTATCTGATTGATCCTCTTCAGCCTACTCTACTGCCAATTTTCTGTTTCCACCTTCGCCTGAGTCTTCATAGCGATGCTGACTAGGGAGGACAGCGAGAGCTGGGCAAGCGTCAAAGCGGTTCTGGTTCATGCGCAATCCGGACACCTGCACAACATTCCTCTTGTAAGAAACCGATCAAATTCTCTAGGTGCCCATACTCGGGTATACAGACAATCGTGCGGCTATGTTTCTCCTGCCGGATCAGCCCTACCTTGGCCATGCGCGCAAGGTGATGTGATAGCGTCGAAGCAGGAATACCCAGCCCCTTCTGGATATCTCCGACCGAAGCCCCATCATGGCCAGCTTTGACCAGAAAGCGGAACACGGACAGTCGGTGACTATTCCCTAGCTCAGCTAAGCTGGCTGCAACCTTTTCGTGATCCATAGCACGCCCCAATAATTCGATGTTTCTAGAATTATAGTTGACAGGTCGGATAAACGCAAGTAGACTGCGTACATCATTTCGATAAAACTAGAAATATAGGAGTAATATTGAATGTCACCTCAACTCCAAGACGCTCTAGGCATGTTCGCCTTTCTCGCTATCGAGCTATCGGTTTTATTCATTGGCATTAGCTTGCTGGTCGGAGTTCTTCAACGTCACATCCCACCATCCAAGGTGGAAGCGTTACTGACTTCCAGTGGGAAGCGAGGCTATTTTCTTGCTGCTGGTTTAGGAGCTATAACGCCCTTCTGTAGTTGCTCGACTATCCCCATGTTGAAAGGGTTGATTCAGGCACGGGCCGGTTTTGGGCCGATGATGGTGTTTCTTTTCACATCTCCGTTGCTGAATCCTATCGTCGTCGGCCTGCTGGTTGCCACGTTTGGATGGACACTTACTGCTATCTATGTGCTCGCCGCTTTGGTGGTCGCGGTAGGTGCCGGATGGCTGCTTCACACGCTTGGCTTCGAGCGTTATGTGCGCCGGACGGCGACACAAGAGAGCAGTGGATGTAGTTCATCAGCAAGCCCGTGCAGTGCTACATCGACCGCATCGAGTTGCGGCACCAACAGCTGCGACACCACTCCGAAGACGGCTTCTTGCGGGGCTGATAGGAAGACAACAGTCTCTACGTCTAGCGAATGCTGTGACAGTCAACCCACTGTCACGGTTAAGAAAGAAGGGAAGTACAATGGTGTGTGGCGGGAAGCTTGGTCGGACTTTATCGATGTGTTGCCTTACCTGCTCATCGCTATTGCGATTGGCAGCGTGATCTATGGTTTCATGCCCACTGACTTATTGGAGCAGTATGCAGGCCCAGATAATCCCTTTGCCATTCCAGTTGCCGCTGTCATCGGCGTGCCGTTGTATATTCGCGCTGAAGCCGTCATACCTCTGGCAGCGGCTCTGATGGCCAAAGGCGTGGGTGCCGGGACGGTGCTTGCGTTGATCATCGGCAGTGCCGGAGCCAGCCTGACTGAGCTCATTCTGTTGCGCTCTTTGTTCACGCTGAAGCTTTTAGCGGCGTTTTTAGCAGTCATTTTTGCTATGGCGATGATTGCCGGTTACGCCACCTACCTGTTTTTCTGATCAAGGCGGGAGATGATTAATTCGTTAAGCCTTCCTGGTTACCAGTTGGTGGATTCTGATGAGCAGAATGAAGACATACATTTTCGGCTTGAAGCACCTACACCAGTAGCCTGCGAGGGGTGCTGCGTGCAGGGTGAGTTCGTGCGGTTCGGCAAGCGTGATGTTCCCTATCGTGACCTGCCCATCCACGGCAAGCGGGTCACCCTCTGGGTAGTTCGTCGCCGGTACACCTGCCGGGCCTGCAAGACCACCTTCAGGCCCCAGCTACCGGAGATGGTGGACGGCTTCCGCATGACGCTGCGGTTGCATGAGTACGTGGAGAAGGAAGCCTTCAATCACCCCTACGCCTACGTGGCTGATACCACGGGCCTGGACGAGAAGACGGTACGCGACATTTTCAACGCCCGCGCCGAATTCCTGGGGCGCTGGCACCGCTTCGAGACGCCCCGCATTCTCGGCATTGACGAGTTGTACCTGAACAAGCGCTACCGCTGCATCCTGACCAACATCGAGGAGAGGACCCTGCTCGACCTGCTGGCCACCCGCCGTCAGGACGTGGTGACCAACTACCTGATGAAGATGAAAGACCGGCAGAAGGTCAAGATCGTCAGCATGGACATGTGGAATCCCTACCGAGCAGCGGTCAAGGCGGTGCTGCCACAGGCCCGCATCGTGGTCGATAAGTTCCATGTGGTGCGCATGGCCAACGATGCCCTGGAGAAGGTGCGCAAGGGCCTCAGGAAGGAGCTGATGCCCTCCCAGAGCCGAACCCTCAAGGGTGACCGGAAAATCCTGCTGAAACGCGCTCACGAAGTCTCAAACCGGGAACGCCTCATCATGGAGACCTGGACCGGCGCATTCCCACAACTGCTGGCCGCCTACGAGCACAAGGAACGTTTCTACGGCATCTGGGACGCTACCACACGGCCCCAGGCAGAAGCCGCCCTGGACGAGTGGATAGCCACCATCCCGAAGGGCCAGAAGGAAGTCTGGAGCGATCTGGTCAGGGCTGTAGGCAACTGGCGCGAAGAGATCATGACCTACTTCGAGACGGACATGCCCGTCACCAACGCTTACACGGAGTCCATCAACCGACTGGCCAAGGACAAGAACCGTGAAGGACGTGGTTACTCCTTCGAGGTGATGCGGGCACGAATGCTCTACACCACGAAGCACAAGAAGAAGGCCCCGACCGCGAAGGTCTCTCCGTTCTACAAGAAAACCATCGGTTACGGACTGCCGGACTTCGCAGAGGAACTCAACTACGGGGTCGATCTATCAACCATCTGATAATGGTATCAGGTTGGTGGGGTAAAGGTGCCCCATCAACCATTAAATCCGTATACCCGTAATAATTCAACGCCAGTGTCAGAAGAGGTCGTTACCGGAAGACGCCGCGAAACACGCCCTTCGTTCTGCCAGAGCCTGAGCCATTTGAAAATAACATTATCATTGACGCCATTTTCACGTGCAATCTGTGCAACACAAGCTCCAGGTTGTGATGCCAGTTCCACCATACGAAGTTTGAATTCATTCGAATAGTTTTTACGAGGTTCTTTTCGCCAGTCCTGTAATTCCATACTTAGATGTCCGTCTATATCAGATGGGCGTCTAAGTTACCAATTCTCGTCTGATGGCTACATACGGCGGTCAGTTTACGCTTACCTTTATCCCGACAGACGACGTATATTTACCAGTAAGGCCAACCCGGTTGCGCCCTTTGAACCAGAAGTCAAACGTCAGGCTGTCATGGCACTCTGTACACGACAAGTATCAGCCAGTGAAATCGCCAGGCGTATTGGTGTCAGTCGTGCGGTATTGTATAAATGGAAAGATAAAATTATCGGCAACAGTGCTTACCAGACTATGCGTAAACATAACGAACCTTCCCTGGAGGCAGAACGCGATGCGTTGCGGGAGGAAGTCGCCCGACTGAATCAGGAAATACGCCGCCGGCAGATGGAGCTGGATATTCTGAAAAAGGCGGAGGAAATCATAAAAAAAGACCCGGGCATCAGTATCAGTCACCTGAACAACAGAGAGAAAACGAAGATCGCTGATGCCCAGAGACAAACATATCCCCTGACAGAATTACTGCATGTTCTGGGCCTTGCCCGTAGCAGTTATTTTTATCACCGGGCTGCACTGAAAGCCGGTGATAAATACGCCACGATACGTACGATGCTGACAGATATATTTAACAGTAATTACCAGTGTTATGGCTATCGTCGCCTGCATGCGATGCTCAGGCATGAGGGGGGGCGGCTATCAGAAAAGGTTGTACGCAGACTTATGGTGGAAGAACAGCTTGTCGTCAGCCGTAACCGTCGTCGCCGCTACAGCTCATATTGCGGAGAAATCGGACCGGCTCCGGATAACCTTATCGCCAGAGATTTTAAGGCGGAGCAACCTAATCAGAAATGGCTGACAGATATCACGGAGTTCCACCTCCCTGCAGGTAAAGTCTGGCTATCATCGGTGGTGGACTGCTTCGATGGAAAAGTTGTGAGCTGGTCTCTCAGTACACGCCCCGATGCTGAACTGGTCAACACTATGCTGGATAGCGCTGTCGAAACGTTAAATGCTGGCGAACGACCGGTGATACACAGTGACAGAGGTGGGCATTATCGCTGGTCAGGCTGGCTGGAAAGAGTGAATGCAGAAGGTCTTATTCGCTCAATGTCCCGCAAAGGATGTTCACCTGATAATGCGGCATGCGAAGGCTTTTTCGGCAGACTGAAAACGGAAATGTATCATGGGCGTAAATGGTCGGGCATCACGCCAGAAAAGTTCATGCAGCAAGTGGATACTTACATCAGATGGTATAACGAGCGGCGTATAAAATTATCGCCGGGTGCAGTCAGCCCCAAAATGTACCGCCAACAATGCGGGCTGGAATGATAAAGCAGTCCAGGAAATCGTCCGCATCCCCAGAACGGTCAAACATCGTGGCGTTGACAACGGGTTCCTGAGTCCGGTGAAGCGCCGGTTACTGGAAAATGTTGTGTACGTCATAACAGAAACGGAGAGAAAAACGGCGATGCAAATCAGGCGGAGAAGGGTGTATCAGCGGTTACTGAAGGTTGACCCGCTGAAGTGCATCCTGTGCGGAGGTCAGATGCGGTTTACGGGGCTGAAGCGGGGCTACCGTCTGGCAGAGCTGGTCATGATGCATGAGCCACTGGCACGACAGCGGGTATACAGCTGAGAGCCGCAGAGGGGAAGTTGCGTCCATTTTTTGAGGAATGGAGCAAAAAATCATCACAGATATAAAAAATCAATCAATGAAAGCCATTTAATTGCCGGTGCATTGTGGATGCAGTCCTCATGGTACGTAACCAGAGTTGAATAAACATCCATTTTTTTGTGTTTTTTTAACCTCCCCGGGTTTTTAATTCCTGTCGATTAAAAGTGTTAGATTATTTGGTTAAGAGTTCTCTCGTCCTATTTATTCAGGCGTTATCACGGATATGCAGATCGCTAAGTCAGTTGTAAGAAAACCAGACAGTGCACATCATTATACCTAGGTCTTCTCTGGAAAAATACTTAGGAATAATTTATGTAAAACAGGTTGTCGTCTTCATGATTTAAACGCAGTACATATATATACTCTATAATAAATACAGGGAGTATCACGAGACGTCTGGATAAGAGGAATAACCAGAATAAATTGGTAAGGAATAAAGACACTTATTTCTATTGAGAAAAAACATTCATCCTGATGTGATTAGTATCAATGAAATAATGTGCTTGTATGGTTGATAAAAAATGCATCACTAAAGAAAAAACAGTATGAATAAGAATATACGAATTTTACAATTTCTGGTCAGTATACTTTATTCTGTGCAGTCTCATTTTTCTGGTGCGCAAACAATACAACTGAATGGTAATGGTATACCTGAAAGTATAACCAGGAGTATTACAGGTGTTGATGGAAACGCGGCGCTTAATATCAGCGTGCCGTATAAAACAAGTTATACTCAAAATATACTATCTGTTGAAAGCAGTATTAACATCAAAGGAGGAACAAGCAATACATCAATCGGTGGTGCAGGTGTCTACGGTGAAAACTTTACGCTAAATAATAATGGTAGTGTTTGGGGAGGAGATGGATATAATGGTGGAATTGCTGTTAGTGGCAACAAAATATCTATAAACAATTACAGAAATGTATATGGGGGTAATGGTCTTGGTGGCTCAGGAAGTAGCGGAGGTGCAGGGTTAAGCGGGGATGATATTATAGTTGATAATTACAGAAGTATATACGGAGGTGATGATGTAGGTGGGACAGGTGGTTCCGGTGTAACCGGTAGCAATATTACAGTGCATAATTCCGGAGGAATATTGGGCGGTAATGGCGTAAACGGTGGTGATGGTATTAATGGTAGTAATCTTTTCATTACTAACGACAACATGATATCTGGAGGATATGGAATAAAACAAGGGGGAGATGCTATTTCTGGAAATCAAATCACTTTGAATAATAACGGTATTGTTCAGGGGGGATATGGCCCCGACGGTGGTTGCTCTGTTTATGGAGAAGATATCCATATTAATAATCATGGTAATCTTTCAGGATTATATAATAGCCAAAAAGATGCTTATAATACATCAATAATTTTTTCTGGCGGGTATAATTCATTAGATATTTATTCAGATTCTGTGATTAATGGTGATATTAAACTAGCTAGTATACCTGTTAATGGTACAAATGAATTAATTATTAAAAACATCAATAACGCAACAGCAATTAATGGTGG
Organism: Escherichia sp. WS1152; assembly: GCF_046487665.1. Taxonomy (NCBI): domain Bacteria; kingdom Pseudomonadati; phylum Pseudomonadota; class Gammaproteobacteria; order Enterobacterales; family Enterobacteriaceae; genus Escherichia; species Escherichia sp. WS1152. Next base: position 13,129 of record NZ_JBJQJA010000036.1, read on the forward strand.
GCTAATGATTGGGAATGGCTCATCTGTTTATCTGTCAGGCAAGAACTCCATTTTTAACGGAAATATAAGTATTGATGAAGACGCATCTATGAACCTGTCTGTAGGAAATGCTAATGTTCACGCAAATACTATTACATTAAAAAGTGATTCATGGCTTAATATAGACACATCAATTAAGAACTGGACTCAGGACTATTACACATTATTGTCGTCAGACACAGGTATCTCGATCGCTGATAATAGTCACATTGTACAATACAATGTATTACTGACAGAAGGTGCTGAAAGTTATGTTTATACGTCTTTAAATGACGACGATAACAAACTGATATCCATGCTGAGATGGAATAATACAAAAGGGATGGGATATGGAACCTTTAATATAGAAAAAGATGCCACTCTGAACATAGGCGTTTCTCTTTCCGATAATCTTTCACCTTTATTATATGATGGCTGGGACGGCAAAAGTCTGACAAAATCAGGTAATGGTACTCTTATACTTTCTGCAACAAACAATTATACAGGAAATACAGAGGTTAAATCTGGCGTATTAATTCTTGCTGCACCTGATGCTCTTGGTCGGACTGAGTATTTATATTTATCCCGTGGCGCAGAACTGGATATGAATGGGTATCCTCAGACAATAAGCAAACTACTGACGGCTGCAGGCTCTGTGCTGAACATTCATGGCGGAAGTCTGATACTGAATAATGGAGGAGAATCTGCAGGTACTATTGCAGGGGATGGTTCTCTGAACATAAATGGGGGAATGCTTGATATAACGGGTAATAATCGTAATTTTTCCGGTGTTTTTACCGTGAATAAGGGGGCTCATTTGGCTGTATCCACGGCTGATAATCTGGGGACAGCCTTTGTTGATAACTATGGCACATTAACTCTGAACAGTACATCAGCATGGCAGCTTACCAACAATATCAGTGGTTATGGTAATGTTCGCAAGACGGGAGCAGGTGCACTGAACATTAGCGATAACGCAAAATGGACCGGGATGACAGATATTATTCAGGGGACAGTGATACTGGGGAACGCAGATTCACCGGTGATGCTCGGCAGTAACCAGGTCATTGTTGAAGAGCAGGGCAAACTCTCCGGGTTTGGGGGCGTTGCAGGAAATCTGAGCAATAGTGGTATAGTCGATCTCACTACATATATGCCGGGTAATATACTGACTGTCGGAGGGAATTACACTGGCAGAAATGGACTTATTCTCCTCCAGACAGAAACAGGTGGTGACAATTCGAAAACAGATCGTCTGGTGATTAAAGGTAATGCCAGTGGCCGTACCCGTGTCGCTGTTACTCAGGCCGGTGGTACTGGTGCAGAGACACTTAATGGGATTGAAGTGATTCACGTCAGTGGCAATGCTGATAATGCTGAATTCATTCAGACGGAACGTATTACAGCCGGAGCTTATGATTACATACTGAAACGTGGTCAGGGGATTAACAGCACTAACTGGTATCTGATTAGCAGAAAAGACATTCCTGTACCACAACCTGAAGCTGTACCGGAAAGCCATGATAATAATTTGCGTCCTGAGGCAGGTAGCTATGTTGCCAGTATTGCTGCTGCAAATAATCTGTTTGTAACGAATCTGTATGAACGACAGGGACAGGAGTTGTATATCAGCCACATGACAGGAGAAGAAAATGAAGCAGGTATCTGGATGTATAATAAAGGAAAACATAATCGCTGGCGTGACAACAGTAGTCAGCTGAGAACCCGGGGGAATAGCTACGTTGTGTTAATAGGGGGAGATATAGCTCAGTGGAGCCTGAATGGTACCGATCGCTGGCATACAGGTATGATGGCTGGCTATGGTCATAATAATAACAGTACGAATGCCCTGAGCACCGGATACCATTCGGAAGGAAGAATGAATGGATACACAGCGGGTCTTTATGCAACATGGTATGCCAATGATGAAACACACAATGGTTCTTATCTTGATAGCTGGCTGCAATACAGCTGGTTTGATAATCATATAAATGGAGAACGGCTGCCTGCTGAGTCATGGAAGTCAAAAGGGTTTACGGTATCTCTGGAAGCAGGATATTCATGGAAGGCTGGAGAGTTTACCGACAATTACAAGGGAAGTCATGAATGGTATGTTCAGCCGCAGCTTCAGGTTGTCCGGATGAATGTAAAATCAGACAAATATCATGAAAGTAACGGAACCAGTATTGAAAATACCGGTAACGGAAATATTCTCACCCGCCTGGGAGCAAGAACATGGCTTACCAGCAAAAACGGTAAAAATACGCGGTATGCGGTTCCGTTCAGACCATTTGTGGAGGCACACTGGTTGCACAATAGTCGTGTTTTCGGCACCAGTATGAATGGTGTAAGTATATACCAGGATGGTGCGCGTGATATCGGAGAAATAAATGGTGGTGTTGTGGGAATGATAACACCAGAAGTAGCATTCCGGGCTGATGCAGGCATTCAACTTGGAGAACATGGATACCATAATACATCTGCCATGTTGAGTGTGGAATATCGTTTCTGATGTGTCGGTAATGACTCCAACTTATTGATAGTGTTTTATGTTCAGATAATGCCCGATGACTTTGTCATGCAGCTCCACCGATTTTGAGAACGACAGCGACTTCCGTCCCAGCCGT
>NZ_JBJQJA010000037.1:0-15500 GCF_046487665.1 Escherichia sp. WS1152
GGTATGCCGGGTCGTGCATCAGCCACACCGCCAAAAGGCGGATACCCCTGTCGGGGCCGTATTCGGTACCGGGCAGTGTGTCGGGGAACGCTGAGGCTGAGAGAGGGCGGGGTGTGTCAGGGGAAGATAAGGAAGCGGTGCGCTGTTTACGGGCCTCTTCCGCACGCTGCGCCTGCGTGGTCAGCACCAGACGGAACTCCCGCCCGGCACCGTCCGTCACGCCGGTGATTTCCCCGGCCAGGTCACCGGCGGCCTCACGCCGGTACGTCAGCGTCCGCCCGAAGCGGTCTGCCAGCCCGGTAAGCACCCGGTACGGCGGCAGCGGCGCTGGCAGTACGTCCTCAGCACCCGGCACCAGCTCTGACCACCCCAGTATCCACCACGGCCCCTGTGCGCTGTTGGTCGCCAGGTAAAGATGCGGGCTTAACCGGATATCCGGCGGCAGCGACGCCCACAGCCGTGCCAGCGTATGGCCGTCCGGCTGCGTTGCCTTACCGCCACGCACCAGCCACAGGGACTCGCTGCGGCTGTACACCGCCTCACCCGGCAGCAGCGGCTCAAAGTGAATGCTCCGTCCGCCGTTGTCGTTGAGTACCAGTGCATCATCGCGTATCTGTAAGCGGATATCAGAAGGCGCTTTCCAGCCGGGGCCAAAAATCCCCACCGGTGCAGGCGTCTTCGTCCGGTAGCTGCTGTAGGTGCGGGAGAGAATGAACGGCAGCGGGCCGGGCAGCGCAAGGTCCGTCTCGCCGGGCAGCACCTTCGCCCCCAGCAGCGGATTTACCGGGTTGCCCGAAGTCATCCCGCCCGGACACACCGAGCACGCCACGCCAGTTGGCGCGCCAATTCTTACACCTGCCGAACCCTGGACAATGGGACCGCCATACTGAGTCATATCTCCCTGACGCGCCGCTGGTTTTCCGCTCATATAAAGTGCCCTTTTAGTTATTGTTCATATCCCTGTGTTAGCAACAAAAAAAATAAAATGACACACAAGACCAGCTAATGTATTTATATATTTTTCACATAAACTTATTTGTTCTCAATCAACAACAACTGTTATTACAGGTCACTTTCAATATTTTATTAAACTAACATTTTTAGCACAGATGAATTCATCATCAACAAATTCACTATATGGATAATATCCATTCAACGCATATGATTTATGATTTTATTAGTCTGAGTTATTTTTGTAGGGCTATATTTAAAATCAATAAACTCCACCGATTCAGATTAATATCAGCAATAGAAAGATAGGAAATCACCAATTCAATAACATCATCAATGAAACATATTGTAGAATTAATTTAAACAAGGCGTTCCATTCAACCAGAACGCCCCTTATTTACTCTCATCACCCCGCAAACTGCCTGAACAGCGCCTTACCCTTAACCAGTCGCGCACCCAGCCAGCCGCCGAAAAGCGACAGCAGCAGCGCTCCGCTGCACGGCAGAACAATCCACAATCGCCAGTCTGGCTCCCACGGAAAATCAAACACTTTCGCCTGCAACACTGCCAGCGCCGTTTCCGCACCAATTGCGGCCACCAGGCCGGAAACAAACCCAAGCATGGCGAACTCACACCACAACGTGGTACGCAGCAGTTTTTTCCCCGCACCGAGTGTGCGCCACACCACCAGCTCCTGGTGGCGCTGACGCATACCCACCTGCACCTGTGCCAGCAACAGCAACATACCGCAGGCGGTGACCAGCACCACCATCACCTCCAGCGCCCGACTTACCTGCTCCAGCACCTGACCGACCTGTTTTAAAATCGCGCCAATGTCTAACAGGCTAATGGTCGGGAACTGGCGGTTGAGTTGCGTCAACATGCCGTTGCCATTCTCCCAGCGGAAACTGGTAAGCCAGCTCTGCGGTTGCCCGTCTAATGCCCCTTCCGGGAAAATAAAATAGAAATTAGGCCGCAGACTTTCCCAGTCCACTTTGCGCAGGCTGGTCACTTTAGCGCGGAACTCCTGGGTATCGCCCATAAAAGTCACGGTATCACCGAGGGCAACCTTTAAGCGTTTCGCCAGCCCCTCTTCCATCGACACTTCATCGGCTTTTGGCGGCCAGTTACCGGCGACAATCGGATTATGATCGGGCCGCGTATTTTGCCAGGTAAGATTGAGTTCGCGGTTAAGCGCCTCATCTTCATTACCTTCTGTCGGCTTATCGTTAATCGCCGTCAGCCGCGCCCGCACCACCGGATAAAACGATTCCGGGACTATCTGATGTTCCGCGAGGAACGCTTTTAGCGGTGCTACCTGTTCTGTGGCGATGTTAATTAAAAAGTAGTTCGGGCTTTCTGGAGGTAGCTGCTGCTGCCAGCGGTCGAGCAGATCACCACGCAACACCAGCAGCAGTGCCAGCAGCATAAAGGAGAGCGAAAATGCCGAAAGCTGGCTTAACGTTGACCACGGCTGACGTAACAGGCGGCTGACCGCCAGGCGCAGAGGCAGCGATTTCAGCGTCATGCGGCGAAGTACATTCAGCAGCATCCAGCCCAGCACACCGCACAGCAAAGCCAGTACTACCGCGCCCGCCAGCACCGCCCAGAGCAGCATACTGCCCCCCATTAATCCGGCGAGCAGCAGCACAACCACTACACTGACAATCGGCAGATAAAACTTCAGCGGCCAGACGTTCGCTACCACATCATTACGTAATACGCGTAAAGGCTGCGTTGCCAGCAACAAGCGGTATGGTCGTAGCCCCACCAGCAGCGAGATGACCGTCATGGTGCCCAGCGCCCATAGCCACGGCCAGAGGCTGGCTGGCGGTAGTGCAGCAGGCAGAACGGGCTTGAGCAGCACCATCAACACGTTTTCGAACAACAGGCCTATCGCCCCACCGGTAACGGCTGAAAGCGTCAGCACCATCAACCACTGACCGACGATTAGCTTACGCAGTTGCGCTCGCCCTGCCCCCAGCGTTTTGAGGATCGCCACCAGATCGTAGCGACTGCGACAGTAATGATTCATCGCTACCGCCACTGCTGCCACTGCCAGCAGCAAGGTCAGAAGCGCCGAAAGCAGCAGGAACTGTTGCGAGCGTTCCATCGATCGCCCCAGCGCGCCTTCGTCCTGTTCCAGACCGTACCAGCGTTGTTCGGGTTTAAGCTGGGGTAACAACCATTTCTCATAGCCGTCGAGCTGGTTCTCGTTGCCGCCGAATTTATAACGCCAGGTGACCCGACTCCCCGGCTGCACGGCTCCGGTTTTATCGACATCCGCCAGATTCATCATCAGACGCGGAGCCATCTGGAAGGGGTTAAAACCGGAATCCGGTTCCTGAATCACTTCTCCGGCAATCCGCAAGGTGGCATCGCCCACGTCAATGGTGTCGCCCGTTTTCAGGTTAAGCAGCGCCATCAGGCGTGGGGCCAGCAATACGCTGCCCGCCTGCGGTTTCAGGCCAGGGGGATTAGTTTGCAGATCGCCATACATCGGGTAGATATCATCCACCGCTTTGACGTTCGCCAGCTGCGGTGTGTCGCCTGCAAATGTCATGGTGGCGAAAGTCAGCTGCTTGCCGACTTTCAGGCCGCGCTTTTGCGCTTCCTCCAGCCATGCTTGCGGCACTTCGCGCGAACTGCGCAACGCCCGATCGCCCGCCATAAACTCCCGGCTTTGTTGGCTTAAGCCCTTCTCCATGCGATCGCTGATATTGCCCAGCGCCAGCACGCAGGCCACCGCCAGGCTTAGCGCCAGCCAGACAATTAATAGCGACGGCGAACGCCATTCGCGCCAGAACCAACGTGCAATCATGCTTCCTCCTGCAACTGCCCGTTCACCAGCCGTAAGCAGCGGTCGCAGCGTGCCGCCAGTTGCAGGTCGTGGGTCACCATAATCAACGTGGTGCCATGTTCACGGTTGAGGGAAAACAGCAGGTCGGCAATTTTATCGCCCGTCTGGCGGTCAAGGTTGCCGGTGGGTTCGTCGGCAAACAGCACATCAGGTCGACCATTAAAGGCTCGTGCCAGCGCCACTCGTTGCTGTTCACCGCCGGAAAGCTGTGCCGGAAGATGATCCAGACGTTTACCCAGCCCTAACTGTTCGAGCAACGCTTTCGCCCCGTTACGACTTTCCGCGCTACTCTCACCGCGCAGCAGAGCCGGAAGCTCGACGTTTTCCAGCGCGTTAAGGGTAGGAATTAACATAAATGACTGAAAAACAAAGCCGACGTGCTTCGCGCGCAACTTTGCCCGCGCTTCTTCGTCCATATTATGTAGCGGTTGTCCCACCAGACTCACTTCGCCACTGCTGCCGTCATCAAGCCCGGCGAGGATCGCCAGCAAGGTTGACTTACCCGATCCCGACTCGCCCACCAGTGCGATGGTCTCGCCACGTTTGACAACCAGCTCAACTCCGGTGAGGATGGAGAGTTCATGCTCCCCCTGACCGACGGACTTCTTAAGATGATGAACTTCAACAATGTTTTCCGCTGGCATTTGCCCTTCCTGTTCCTGGTCCTGTTAACCTTCCGTGCCGCCGCAGCGGACACGTTATTGATTCTGGGTGATAGCCTGAGCGCCGGGTATCGAATGTCTGCCAGCGCGGCCTGGCCTGCCTTGTTGAATGATAAGTGGCAGAGTAAAACGTCGGTAGTTAATGCCAGCATCAGCGGCGACACCTCGCAACAAGGACTGGCACGCCTTCCGGCTCTGCTGAAACAGCATCAGCCGCGTTGGGTGCTGGTTGAACTGGGCGGCAATGACGGTTTGCGTGGTTTTCAGCCACAGCAAACCGAGCAAACGCTGCGCCAGATTTTGCAGGATGTCAAAGCCGCCAACGCTGAACCATTGTTAATGCAAATACGTCTGCCTGCAAACTATGGTCGCCGTTATAATGAAGCCTTTAGCGCCATTTACCCCAAACTCGCCAAAGAGTTTGATGTTCCGCTGCTGCCCTTTTTTATGGAAGAGGTCTACCTCAAGCCACAATGGATGCAGGATGACGGTATTCATCCCAACCGCGACGCCCAGCCGTTTATTGCCGACTGGATGGCGAAGCAGTTGCAGCCTTTAGTAAATCATGACTCATAAAGCAACGGAGATCCTGACAGGTAAAGTTATGCAAAAATCGGTCTTAATTACCGGATGTTCCAGTGGAATTGGCCTGGAAAGCGCGCTCGAATTAAAACGCCAGGGTTTTCATGTGCTGGCAGGTTGCCGAAAACCGGATGATGTTGAGCGTATGAACAACATGGGATTTACCGGCGTGTTGATCGATCTGGATTCACCAGAAAGTGTTGATCGCGCAGCAGACGAGGTGATCGCCCTGACCGATAATTGTCTGTATGGGATCTTTAACAATGCCGGATTCGGCATGTATGGCCCCCTTTCCACCATCAGCCGTGCGCAGATGGAACAGCAGTTTTCCGCCAACTTTTTCGGCGCACACCAGCTCACCATGCGCCTGTTACCCGCGATGTTACCGCACGGTGAAGGGCGTATTGTGATGACATCATCGGTGATGGGATTAATCTCCACGCCGGGTCGTGGCGCTTACGCGGCCAGTAAATATGCGCTGGAGGCGTGGTCAGACGCACTGCGCATGGAGCTGCGCCACAGCGGAATTAAAGTCAGCCTGATCGAACCCGGTCCCATTCGTACTCGCTTCACCGACAACGTCAACCAGACGCAAAGTGATAAACCAGTCGAAAATCCCGGCATCGCCGCCCGCTTTACGTTGGGACCGGAAGCGGTGGTGGACAAAGTACGCCATGCTTTTATTAGCGAGAAGCCGAAGATGCGCTATCCGGTAACGCTGGTGACCTGGGCAGTAATGGTGCTCAAGCGCCTGCTGCCGGGGCGCGTGATGGACAAAATATTGCAGGGGTGAGTTGAAGCGCGCGCTTAAGCCCCCATGTCAAAGAAAATATCGACAACAGAGAGCGACTCCATGTCCGTAGAAAATATTGTCAACATTAACGAATCTAACCTGCAACAGGTTCTTGAACAGTCGATGACCACTCCGGTGCTGTTCTATTTTTGGTCTGAACGTAGCCAGCACTGTTTGCAGTTAACCCCGATCCTGGAAAGCCTCGCGGCGCAGTACAACGGGCAATTTATTCTGGCGAAGCTGGACTGTGACGCGGAGCAGATGATTGCCGCCCAGTTTGGTCTGCGCGCGATTCCGACCGTGTATCTGTTCCAGAACGGGCAACCGGTAGATGGCTTCCAGGGGCCGCAACCGGAAGAGGCGATCCGCGCCCTGCTGGATAAAGTGCTGCCGCGCGAAGAAGAGCTGAAAGCGCAGCAGGCGATGCAACTGATGCAGGAAGGCAATTACACCGATGCCCTGCCATTGCTGAAAGACGCCTGGCAGTTGTCGAATCAGAACGGGGAGATCGGCCTGCTGCTGGCAGAAACGCTGATTGCGCTGAACCTGCGGAAGCGGTGCTGAAAACCATTCCGTTGCAGGATCAGGACACCCGCTACCAGGGGCTGGTGGCGCAAATCGAACTGCTGAAGCAGGCGGCTGATACGCCGGAAATTCAACAGTTGCAACAGCAGGTGGCGGAGAATCCAGAAGATGCCGCACTGGCGACGCAACTGGCTCTGCAACTGCACCAGGTTGGGCGCAATGAAGAGGCGCTGGAGTTGCTGTTCGGGCATCTGCGTAAAGATCTCACCGCCGCAGACGGTCAGACGCGTAAAACGTTCCAGGAGATCCTCGCTGCGCTGGGTACGGGTGATGCACTGGCGTCGAAGTATCGCCGCCAGCTGTATGCATTGTTGTATTGATATTCCGTTGATCGGCACATGAACCACAACGCCGGATGCGATGCTGCGCATCCGGCATCGCATCATTTCTTCTTCAATTGCGTCACCACCAACTGGTGGCGCGAATTATAAAACTTACGATAGGTTAAATAGCAGGCAATAATGGTCGACAAGCTGGCGGTTGAGAGCAGCATAAAGGTCACCATAATCTGATATTTAATCGCCTTCACCGGATCAATCCCGGCAAATATCAGCCCGGACATCATTCCTGGTAAACTCACTAAGCCAACCGTTTTTGCTGAATCGACCGTCGGAATTAAAGCCGCGCGAATACTGTCGCGAATCAATATCGCTGAAGCCTGCTTCGGCGTCGCACCAAGACTCAGTTTCTCCTGAATCTGTTGCTGTTCGCTAATGACCCGTTGCCCTAAATTGTTGTAACACAACCCCACCGCTACCATGGCGTTACCGGCAATCATCCCGGCGATAGGGATCACCTGCATCGGGATAAATTCAATCGACCCAGAGAGAATCAGCACCGCCAGGGTAATTCCCGCCCCGACCGTAATGGCAATAAACGATGAGATAAAAGCTTTAGCAATATATTTACTGCGTTTTTGCGCGTTCCACGCCGCATTAAAGCAGATAAATAACACCATCAATAATGTCAGGCTGGCATCATCCACGCTGAAAATATACTTCAGCACATAGCCGACAATAATCAGCTGAATTATCGCTCGCCCGACGCTCCAGAAAATATCTTTCTCCAGCGCCAGTTTTTCTTTATGGCTAATTAAGATTGCCACCACCACCAGCATTAATGCCAGTGCCAATGATTCGTTAGTAATATTATGCGAGTTCATAGCGTGCTTCCTGCATTTCTCCGGCATGCGGTTGCAGTGTAATCACTTTATCCGCATGATTAATTTCGTCTTTATCGTGTGTCACCCACAGCACGGCAATATTTTGCTCGCGCACATAACGATGGATCATCTCATTAACGTTATGTTTATTACTTTCATCCAGCGCACTGGTGATTTCATCCAGCAATAAAACCTTCGGCATAAATTGCAGGTTACGAATCAGTGAGATGCGTTGTTTTTCACCACCAGATAGCTCGGCGATATTTTTCGTCAAAATGCTGTCCGGCAAAGCGAAGCGTTCGAGAAAATCGAGAAAAATGGCCGGGTCAGGCTGCTGGTTACGGATCTGCCAGGGAAAGATCAGATTATCGTATACCGTATCGCCAAACAGCGTCGGCGTCTGGGCGCAGTAAGAGACTTGCTGGCGGTAGATTTCTGGCTTTAGTGTGCTGACATCCTCACCTTCAAACAGTAACGTTCCGCTGGTTGGGCTGATCAATGAAGCAACTATTTTTAGCAGCGTACTTTTGCCACAACCGGAAGGACCGGTAATTAACTTAAATTCGCCAGCACGCAGCGAAAAATTGATGTTATTAAGAATCTTCGCATCACCCGCCAGATATCCTACGTTTTGTAGCTGAAGCAAAGGACTATTTTCCTGCATCACTGTTCCCTTTTTCTGATTTTTACTAAAAACAGTTTATCCTTCGCAGGAATAAGGGGGAACTCTCTTTCAGTAATCAGGTATAATTTGTTTAATCAAGCAGCAATTTTGCTGATTATGGACGGTACAACAGGAGGTTTTTCCGATGCTTATCTTTATCCCGATTCTCATTTTTGTCGCGCTGGTCATTGTCGGCGCGGGCGTCAAAATCGTGCCGCAGGGCTATCAATGGACGGTAGAACGTTTTGGTCGCTATACCAAAACGTTACAGCCGGGGCTCAGTCTGGTGGTGCCGTTTATGGATCGCATTGGTCGCAAGATCAATATGATGGAGCAAGTGCTCGATATCCCTTCCCAGGAAGTTATCTCGAAAGATAACGCCAACGTTACCATCGACGCAGTCTGTTTTATTCAGGTGATTGACGCGCCGCGCGCGGCTTATGAAGTCAGCAATCTGGAGCTGGCGATCATCAACCTGACCATGACTAACATCCGTACCGTGTTGGGTTCAATGGAACTTGACGAAATGCTCTCTCAGCGCGACAGCATCAACTCACGCCTGCTGCGTATTGTCGATGAAGCCACCAACCCGTGGGGGATTAAAGTCACCCGTATTGAAATTCGCGACGTGCGCCCACCGGCAGAGCTTATCTCTTCAATGAACGCGCAGATGAAAGCGGAACGTACCAAACGCGCTTACATTCTTGAAGCGGAAGGGATCCGTCAGGCGGAAATCCTCAAAGCCGAAGGTGAAAAACAGTCGCAAATCCTGAAAGCGGAAGGCGAACGTCAGTCGGCGTTTTTACAGGCTGAAGCGCGTGAACGTTCCGCCGAAGCAGAAGCCCGCGCCACCAAAATGGTGTCTGAAGCTATCGCCTCCGGTGATATTCAGGCGGTGAACTACTTCGTAGCGCAGAAATACACCGAAGCGTTACAGCAGATCGGTTCCTCCAGTAACAGCAAAGTAGTGATGATGCCATTAGAGGCCAGCAGCCTGATGGGGTCGATTGCCGGGATTGCCGAGCTGGTGAAAGACAGCGCCAACAAACGGACTCAGCCATGATGGAGTTAATGGTCGTTCATCCACATATTTTCTGGCTCAGTCTCGGCGGTTTGCTGCTGGCAGCCGAGATGCTGGGCGGAAATGGTTATTTGTTGTGGAGCGGCGTGGCAGCGGTGATTACCGGCCTGGTGGTCTGGCTGGTGCCGCTGGGTTGGGAGTGGCAAGGGGTAATGTTTGCCATCCTGACGCTGCTCGCCGCCTGGCTGTGGTGGAAATGGTTGTCGCGGCGGGTGCGCGAACAAAAGCACAGCGATAGTCATTTAAACCAGCGCGGGCAGCAGCTGATTGGCCGACGTTTTGTGCTGGAATCTCCGCTGGTCAACGGGCGCGGTCATATGCGCGTCGGTGACAGTTCATGGCCTGTCAGCGCCAGCGAGGATCTCGGTGCAGGTACGCATGTTGAAGTCATTGCGATAGAAGGGATAACCCTACATATCCGAGCCGTCTCGTCTTAATCACCCTGCCCGATGATGACAGCAGCCGGAGAGATTTTCGATAATCGGGCAGTCGGCGCTGTCATCGCCAGGGCAGGCATTCGCCAGTGCCAGCAGCTGGTCGCGCATGGATTGCAGCTCCTCAATGTGTCGTTCGATCTCCGCCACCTTCTCCAGCGTGCGCCGTTTGACGTCGGCGCTGTGCCGCTGCGGGTCGTTAAACAGATTCACCAGCTCGCCGCTCTCTTCCAGGTTAAAGCCCACCTGCCGTGCCTGGCGCAGTAAGGTCAGTTCGTTGAGATGCTGCTGCGTGTAGGTGCGATAACCGTTTTCGCTGCGCATCGGCGGCGTCACCAGCCCCTTCTCTTCATAGAAGCGAATGGCTTTGCTGGTCAGGCCGGTAATTTTTGCTACATCGCTGATGTTCATCGTTCGCGCAACGCCTCCTGTGCTTTGTTAAAGGGTTTCAACAGATATTCAAGCACGTTTTTTTGCCAGTGCGAATATCGACCGCCACCACAATAATACAGGAAGTACTGCGCACAGAGAGATGTTATACGGTTTTATTGCGCTTCATGACCATTGCCACAATAAGGCTGAGTAAGAGTGAGCCAATAATCCATATCAACGCACGGCTACCCTGGGACCACAGACTGTAGATAAAGCCAACGATCACCAACAACATCACCAACGTACCAACGATAAGAATCGGCAACGAGGCGTGAATATCATGACGCAGGCGGATCGCCACCACAAACACCGCCAGGTAGCAAATCAAAAAGGTGGCGCTGGCAACACTGGCGAGTGAGCCTAAATTTAGCGCCGCCGTCATCAGCATAATCAACACCACGACAATGATGTTGCCCCAGGTACTCTGCCGCCACAGGGATTTATTCATTAGCTTCGGCAGTTCGCGTTCGCTGCCCATGTTGTCCATGATGTTAAACACGGCGAACAGGTTCGCGTTAATGGCTGAAGCCGTCGCCAGTAAAGCGCCGATGACGACGATCACATAACCCACATGTCCGAGCAGCGGAGAAGCAGCCTGCGCTACGGCGGTATCGGCATATTTTTCTAACTCTAATGCCGATACATCGCTAAGCAAAACCAGTGCCAGCGAGATATAAAGCAACGTGGTAACGCCAATCGCCACCAGAAACGCCCGCGGCATAATGACCTGCGGATCTTTCACTTTATCCGCCGCGTTCGCCATCATGCCAAAGCCCGCATAGGCAAGGAAGGTTATCCCGATACAGGAGAAGAACGCACCGGAGCTGGGGGGCGCAGAGACGGAAATATGCGCCGGTTGCAGCGACCAGACACCGGCAATAATCAGCAATAACAGGATCATCATTTTAATGCCGACGAGGATCACTTCCAGCCGCCCTACCGCATGGTTGCTTAAGGAGTTGAAAAGCGTCATCACCGCAATGATCCCCAACGCGTAGAGCAAAATAAGGTGCTCCTCCTGGCTGCCTTCATGCAAAAACTGCACGGCATAAGCGCCAAAAGCACGGGCGACCATAGCGATGCTCACCGCCAGCGTCAACAGGTACAGTAACGAGAGCGCCAGCGAAAAGACGCCGTTGCCTAATCCGCGACGAAAGAAGTCGATAATGCCGCCATTGCTGGGATAGCTCGCCCCCAGACGCGCATAGGCATAACCGGAAAACATCGCCACAATACCGCCAAAAGCAAAGGCGACCCAGGTCGAGGCTTCCATTAGCAACGCAGCCTGCCCCAGCAGCGCGAAGATCCCCGCCCCCACCATTGCCCCAATACCGATGGAAACGACATTCCATAGACCGAGGGGTTTGTTACCGTTATTACCTTCCGTGTTCATCATGATCAGCCCTTAAACACGTTATAGCCGAGTTGCTTAGCGACCGATGCCACCATTTTTTGACCGCGAACACTGTTGCCTTCTTCGTCCAGCGGTGGTGAGAACGCGGCAATTCCCATCACACCAGGGACGACCGCCAGAATACCGCCACCTACACCGCTTTTGCCCGGTAAACCAACGCGATATGCCCAGTCACCGGAGCGACCATACAGCCCTTCCATCATCATTTCGGCCAGAATGTACGGCACGTTATCGGCCTGAAGAACGCGTTTATGCGTCAGCGGATTCACTCCCCCCGCCGCCAGCGTCGCGCCAAGTGTTGCCAGTTCAACAGTATTGAGGAGCGTGGAGCACTGACGGGTGTACACGTCACAGGCTTCCATTGCATCACAATAGAGATATCCGGCGGAGTACAGCAGCCAGGCAATGGCCCGGTTATGGAAGTTGGTTGTTTGTTCCGACTGGTTGACTTCGTCAGAGAGCGCTACCTGCTCACCAGCCAGTTGCTGTTGGATATGTAAAATTCGCTGCCAGCGTTGTTCAACATTTTCAGCGTTAATCAGGCTGGTGGTGGCAATGGCGCCAGCATTTACCAGTGGCGAAAGCGGTTTGCCGCCATGCAACTCTAAGGCGATAACTGAGTTAAAGGGCAATCCGGTCGGGTCAGCGCCAATTTTGTCCTGTACCGCCTGCGGGCCGACATCCTCTAACGCAAGGGCTAACGTACAGACTTTCGAGATGGATTCCAGCGCAAAGCGGTAATCACTGTCACCCGCACTATAGACCTTGCCATCGCAGGTCACGATAGCCACTGCCGCCAGTTGACCAGGCACATTCGCCAGAAAGGGAATGTAGTCGGCATTTTGACCGCCGTTAAGTGAGTGAAATTGGGTGTAAGCCTGATCCACTGCCTGCTGTAATTTGTTTGCATCTAACATCTTTTGTTAACTCCTTTTTATAGATGCGGGAGGTAATTCCTCACCCCGGTGCCGATTTTGAGGCATCCTGATTTAACTTAGCACCCGCAACTTAACTACAGGAAAACAAAGAGATAAATGTCTAATCCTGATGCAAATTGAGCCAATTTTTTAATCTTTACGGACTTTTACTCGCCTGGTTTATTAATTTCTTGACCTTCCCCTTGCTGGAAGGTTTAACCTTTATCACAGCCAGTCAAAACTGTCTTAAAGGAGTGTTTTATGTCACAAATTATCGACCTGACCCTGGACGGCCTGTCCTGCGGTCACTGCGTTAAACGCGTGAAAGAAAGTCTCGAACAGCGCCCGGATGTGGAACAAGCGGATGTGTCTATCACTGAAGCGCACGTTACCGGGACTGCCAGTGCAGAACAGCTGATCGAAACCATCAAACAAGCGGGTTATGACGCATCTGTAAGCCACCCAAAGGCTAAACCGCTGGCGGAGTCATCAATCCCGTCGGAAGCACTGACAGCGGTTTCTGAGGCGCTTCCGGCAGCGACCGCCGATGACGATGACAGCCAGCAGTTGCTGCTGAGCGGCATGAGCTGCGCCAGCTGTGTCACCCGCGTACAAAATGCGCTGCAAAGCGTACCGGGCGTCACTCAGGCACGGGTAAACCTGGCGGAGCGTACTGCGCTGGTGATGGGCAGTGCCTCCCCACAAGATTTAGTGCAGGCGGTGGAAAAAGCGGGCTACGGTGCGGAAGCGATTGAAGATGACGCTAAACGCCGCGAGCGCCAGCAAGAAACCGCCGTAGCTACGATGAAGCGCTTCCGCTGGCAGGCAATTGTTGCACTGGCTGTGGGTATCCCGGTAATGGTCTGGGGGATGATCGGCGATAACATGATGGTCACCGCTGACAACCGCAGCTTGTGGTTAGTTATCGGCCTGATAACCCTGGCAGTGATGGTTTTCGCCGGCGGCCATTTTTACCGCAGTGCATGGAAAAGCCTGCTGAACGGTGCAGCGACGATGGATACGCTGGTGGCGCTGGGAACGGGTGTGGCGTGGCTCTATTCGATGAGCGTCAACCTGTGGCCGCAGTGGTTCCCGATGGAAGCGCGGCATCTTTACTATGAAGCCAGTGCGATGATTATCGGTCTGATTAATCTCGGCCATATGCTGGAAGCGCGCGCACGTCAGCGTTCTTCTAAGGCGCTGGAGAAATTACTCGATTTAACCCCACCGACGGCGCGCCTGGTTACTGACGAAGGTGAAAAAAGCGTGCCTCTGGCGGAAGTGCAGCCAGGTATGTTGCTGCGCCTGACGACCGGCGATCGCGTGCCGGTAGATGGCGAGATTACCCAGGGCGAAGCATGGCTGGATGAAGCGATGCTGACGGGCGAACCAATCCCGCAGCAAAAAGGCGAAGGCGAAAGCGTCCATGCCGGGACAGTGGTACAGGACGGTAGCGTGCTGTTTCGTGCCAGTGCGGTTGGCAGCCATACCACGCTGTCACGGATCATTCGCATGGTGCGCCAGGCCCAGAGCAGCAAGCCAGAAATCGGTCAGCTGGCGGATAAAATCTCAGCCGTATTTGTACCTGTGGTGGTGGTGATTGCGCTGGTCAGTGCGGCAATCTGGTACTTCTTTGGTCCGGCACCGCAAATTGTTTATACCCTGGTGATTGCCACCACGGTACTGATTATCGCCTGTCCGTGTGCGCTGGGGCTGGCGACGCCGATGTCGATTATTTCCGGCGTCGGGCGGGCGGCTGAGTTTGGCGTGCTGGTGCGGGACGCCGACGCGCTGCAACGCGCCAGTACACTCGATACCGTCGTGTTCGATAAAACCGGGACGCTGACCGAAGGGAAGCCGCAGGTTGTCGCAGTGAAAACGTTTGCTGATGTTGATGAAGCGCAGGCATTGCGTCTGGCGGCGGCACTGGAGCAAGGTTCCAGCCATCCGCTGGCACGGGCGATCCTCGATAAAGCAGGTGATATGCAGCTGCCGCAGGTCAACGGTTTCCGCACATTGCGCGGGCTGGGCGTGAGCGGTGAAGCTGAAGGTCATGCGTTATTGCTGGGCAATCAGGCGCTGTTAAATGAGCAACAGGTTGGTACCAAAGCTATCGAAGCGGAGATTACTGCTCAGGCATCGCAAGGAGCAACGCCTGTGCTGCTGGCGATTGACGGGAAAGCAGTAGCCCTGCTGGCTGTACGCGATCCGTTGCGTAGTGATAGCGTGGCGGCGCTGCAACGCCTGCATAAAGCGGGATATCGTCTGGTGATGTTGACCGGGGATAACCCAACCACCGCCAATGCGATCGCCAAAGAAGCCGGGATTGATGAGGTGATAGCCGGGGTGCTGCCGGACGGTAAAGCCGAAGCGATTAAACGCCTGCAAAGTGAAGGACGTCAGGTGGCAATGGTGGGCGACGGCATTAACGACGCGCCAGCGCTGGCTCAGGCGGATGTCGGCATTGCGATGGGTGGCGGCAGTGATGTTGCTATTGAAACCGCGGCGATTACCCTGATGCGCCATAGCCTGATGGGCGTTGCGGATGCGCTCGCTATTTCCCGCGCAACGCTGCGCAACATGAAGCAGAACCTGCTCGGCGCGTTTATCTACAACAGCATCGGTATTCCGGTTGCCGCCGGTATTTTGTGGCCGTTTACTGGAACACTGCTTAACCCGGTGGTTGCCGGAGCGGCAATGGCGCTCTCGTCGATTACCGTAGTGAGTAACGCCAACCGGTTGCTGCGGTTTAAACCGAAGGAATAAGTACGTCATTGCGGATGCGCTGCTTTAGGGCGGCGCATTTGGCATCGACGCATGACTGCCGGATGCGGCGTGAACGCCTTATCCGACCTACGGTTCAGGCACAGGTTTGTAGGCCTGATAAGACGCGTAAGCGTCGCATCAGGCAATGGTGCTCGGATGCCGGATGCGGCGTAAACGCCTTATCCGGCCTACGGTTC
>NZ_JBJQJA010000038.1:0-12927 GCF_046487665.1 Escherichia sp. WS1152
GCACCACCCCGTCAGTAGCTGAACAGGAGGGACAGCTGATAGAAACAGAAGCCACTGGAGCACCTCAAAAACACCATCATACACTAAATCAGTAAGTTGGCAGCATCACCCATTTGAAAAACCTCCGGCTATGCCGGAGGATATTTATTTTGCTACCACAGTGACAGTCACTGCTGGAAAATATACCTCTGTTCAAAACAGTCCTGTTGTGGATCCGAAAAATACACATCGCTCCCGTTATCTGTGGCTGTATGATTACCATCACTGAGTAAAAAAAATCCCCAGGATGCAGGGGACGGAAGGTAAACTATGCTGAATCTTGTCTGTTTGTTTTAATATTTATCTATCCGTCTTGCCAACGGACAAAGAAAAAATAACACGACGCAGAACAAAAGAAAATATTATTTTCATATCTTCCGGAAGACTATGGCCTCTTCCAGATAATTACCTTATGGTTGGCATCAATCAATGATTCACTCTCGTTCTGCCTCGGAACTCTATATGGATGTACAATCATATAATGTTCTAATATTCACGAGATGTGAATAAACAAATCCACTTAAGAAACGGGGGGGTATTTAATTAATAACTAAGTGAAGCGCCCCGGAAATCTTGGAGACTAAATTCCCTGAGAAAGAGGTAAACAGGATGGCTAAAAATACTCGTTTTTCCCCCGAAGTCCGTCAACGGACAGTTCGTATGGTTCTGGAAAATCAGGGCGAATATGACTCCCAATGGGCAGCAATTTGTTCCATCGTCCCAAAGATTGGCTGTACACCGGAGACTCTGCGTGTCTGGTGTACAACCAGCATGAGTGGGATACCGGGGGCGGTGATGGTGGACTCACCACCGCTGAACGTCAGCGTCTGAAAGACGCTGGAGCGTGAAAATCGTGAACTGCGCCACAGTAACGATATCCTTCGCCAAGCTCTTATTTTGCGAAGGCGGAGTTCAACCACCCCTGGAAACTGTTGCCAGTTCATTTTCGCCAGGCAGCACGCTACCTGCTGGCAGTTCGCCGCACAGGATGCGCTCGGCAAGATGCTGAGTAACAGATTCGGAGAGACTAGTCTGCACAATTTTCATTGCATTTCCTAGCTAAAAAACGTCACAGTGATGAGCCATATAATAAGCTAAATAACAGCAAACTTACTAATTGTGAAGCAGGTGAACTCCACCCCCTAGTCAGTTCTTATCGTTGCTGGATACCCTCAAAGCAGTGTAATGCTATCCAGAATAGGCATGCTTAAGGAAGAGCTCAAGGGTAGAACCCCGACTTCGGCATCGCAGAGGATACTGTAGTGGTCAAGTAATACTGGCCACGGTTTTACAGTAAAAATGATATCTGTTCTCTGACTCTTCCGGCGTCAGCCCTCCGTTATAATGGTGAGGCCTGACGCTATTGTAATAATTCAGAATATAACTGCTGATTTGCTGCCGGGCCACGTCTTTGCCTGTGTAGCCATCGGTTGGCACCCATTCTGTTTTCAGACTGCGGAAGAAGCGTTCCATTGGACTGTTATCCCAGCAGTTTCCCCGTCGGCTGACACTTTGCTTTATCCTGTAACGCCAGAGAAGTTGTTGATATTTCAGTCCTGTATATTGACTTCCCTGGTCGCTATGGAACATGACGTCCCGCGGCTGACCACGCACCTCATACGCCATCCGCAGGGCACTGCTTATCAGGGCAGTATCGGCATTCGCTGACAGGCTCCAGCCGATAACCCTGCGGGCAAAAAGATCCATGACGACCGCCAGATAGCACCAGCGATTTCCTGCCCAGATATACGTAATATCTCCGCACCATACCCTATCTGGCTCGGGCACAGCGAACTGGCGCTCAAGCAGATTCGGCAGGCAGGTATGTTCCTGACGAGCATTTTTGTACTGATGTTTTCCGGGCTGACAACTGCTCAGGTTCAGATATTTCATCAGACGCCCGGCACGGTAACGGCTCATCGGGACGCCGTTTTGGGTCAGCATTTCAGCCAGCGTGCGCGCCCCCGCAGAGCCCCTACTTTGGTTCCACGCCCGGCGTATTTCGCTGCACAACCTGACTCGCGCCGGATTAACCGTATCGCGTCGTTTTCGCCAGTACCGGTAACTACTGCGGTGTATTTCCAGAGCAGAACAGAGGCTGACAACTGAGTGGCTGTCACTCAGTCTGGCAACTATCGTGAACCGTTCAGCGAGTCGGACATCAAGAGCGCGGTAGCCTTTTTTAATATCGTATTGTGTTCCTCCAGGCGGTGAACCTGCTTTTCCAGTTCGCGGATACGTTGCTGGTCTGGAGTAATAGGTGTGGCAAAGGGCGCAATCCCCTGACGCTCTCGCCTGAGCTGGCGCACCCAACTCTCAAGCGTGGTAGAACCGACATTCATCGCTTCACTGGCTTGTCGATATGAGTAGCCCTTATCAACAATTAGCTGTGCACATTCCAGCCTGAATTCAGGGGTGAAAGTACGTTTGGTTTTCTTGTTCATTAAGTCACCTGTTTTGTGTTGTGGTGAGGATATCACCTTTAATCAGGTGGCCAAATTTACTGTGCCACTACAAAAACATCTCTGGATTTTAGCTCATATATTATTGAGGCAATAAAAGAGAAGTTTGAACGAGACGACGCAATAGTTCAATAACTTGCTGGATACCTAAAGGATGTCTGATGTGTGCCAATAAAATACTTTATGGGGATCCTTAGTGTATCTGATGAATTTCCATCAGACATCCTAGATGGAGGAAACAGGACTATAGACGCTCTACCTTATTCTCCTGAACCTGTGTTGTTTCGCGGCGTCTTCCTGTAACGACTACTTCTGACGCTGGCGTTAAATTATTACCTGTTGAGATAACGCCGAATGAACAGAAAAATACGATGATGTCTATTGCTCCATCTTTATCCATTTCCCCCCATAACACAGTCAGTGTCAGTTCCTGTAAGGTTGAGTTCCGTCTCAGTAACATGATGTGTTGGAAAATCCTTCACCAGAGCTGCTCAAGGTGTTAATCCGTGAGTTAGCCAGGAGGAGACGATGATCTCACTACCATCCGGTACCCGTATCTGCCTCATTGCCGGGGTAGCTGATATGCGTAAATCCTTCAACGGACTGGGAAAACAGGGTCAACATGTGCTGAATTATAATCCCTTCTTCGGCCACCTGTTTATCTTCCGAGGCCGACGGGGTGACACTGTTAAAATATTCTGGGCTGATGGTCTGTGTCTTTTCACCAAGCGCCAGGAGGAAGGCAATTTATCTGGCTTGCGGTACGTGACGGCGGGGTATCCTTTACCCGCCCGCAGCTGGCAATGCTCCTTAGTAAGCTGGGCTAGCGTCAGCCAAAAACATCACGCCTTAACGCGCTGACAATGTGGTAAAAATATCATAGCCGGATTATAAAAACGGTCATGAATCAGAACTACCTCATTCGCATCGCTGACGCTGGAAAAGCTGCTGTCTGAGTACTAAGTCGTTGAAAGCATACTCTTCTTTCCCTCCTGTTTAGCGCCTGATATCCCTTTTCCATTTCTGCCCGACGCATGTCATTTTTTTATGCATTGTTCTTTTTGCGATCTAAATTGTAGTACAGCAATATAAGCTTGTACTACATTACGCACACAGCAAACGCGAACGTTATCACGCTGGTACTACAAAGTTGCCGCGTTATGCATCGATCGGGGTAAAGTAGAGAAGAACATACAGAGCACAAGGACTCTCCATGACTCTCAATAAAACCGATCGCATCGTCATTACGCTGGGTAAACAGATCGTTCACGGCAAATACGTGCTAGGCTCGCCGCTTCCGGCTGAGGCGGAGCTCTGTGAGGAGTTCGCAACCTCGCGCAACATCATCCGTGAGGTGTTCCGTTCGCTGATGGCGAAGCGGCTGATTGAAATGAAACGTTATCGCGGCGCGTTTGTGGCACCGCGTAACCAGTGGAATTACCTCGACACTGACGTACTGCAATGGGTGCTGGAAAACGACTACGACCCACGACTTATCAGTGCCATGAGCGAAGTGCGAAATCTGGTGGAACCGGCGATTGCCCGTTGGGCAGCAGAGCGCGCGACTTCCAGCGATCTGGCGCAGATTGAATCGGCGCTGAACGAGATGATTGCCAACAATCAGGACCGCGAAGCGTTTAACGAAGCGGATATTCGCTACCACGAGGCGGTGCTGCAGTCGGTACATAATCCGGTGTTACAGCAACTTAGCATTGCGATCAGTTCGCTGCAGCGGGCGGTATTTGAACGAACCTGGATGGGTGATGAGGCCAACATGCCGCAAACGCTCCAGGAACAAAAGGCGCTGTTCGATGCGATACGGCATCAGGACGGCGATGCGGCAGAGCAGGCGGCGCTTACCATGATCGCCAGCTCGACACGAAGGTTAAAGGAAATCACATGACAGCTCGCTACATCGCAATTGACTGGGGATCGACCAATCTGCGCGCCTGGCTTTATCAGGGCGACCACTGCCTGGAGAGCAGGCAATCAGAAGCAGGCGTCACGCGCCTGAACGAAAAATCTCCGGCTGCGGTGTTAGCAGAAGTGACGGCCGACTGGCGTGAAGAAAATACGCCAGTGGTGATGGCAGGAATGGTCGGCAGCAATGTCGGCTGGAAAGTTGCGCCGTATTTATCTGTTCCTGTCCGTTTTTCGTCTATTGGCGAACAATTAACGTCGGTTGGCGACAATATCTGGATTATTCCCGGATTATGCGTTTCTCATGACGATAACCACAATGTGATGCGCGGCGAAGAAACACAATTGATCGGCGCGCGTGCTCTGGCTCCTTCCTCTCTTTATGTTATGCCCGGAACCCATTGCAAATGGGTGCAGGCCGATAGCCAGCAAATCAACGATTTTCGCACCGTAATGACCGGTGAATTACATCATTTACTGTTAAATCACTCATTGATTGGCGCAGGTTTGCCGCCGCAGGAAAACTCTGCCGATGCCTTCGCGGCTGGCCTTGAGCGTGGCCTTAATGCGCCCGCCATATTGCCGCAGCTTTTTGAAGTTCGCGCCTCGCATGTGCTGGGAACGCTTCCCCGCGAACAGGTCAGCGAATTTCTCTCTGGTTTGTTGATTGGCGCAGAGGTTGCCAGTATGCGCGACTATGTGACCCATCAACACGCCATCACCCTTGTCGCCGGAACATCGCTGACCGCGCGCTACCAGCAAGCCTTTCAGGCGATGGGTTGCGACGTGGCGGTGGTGGCGGGCGACAAGGCATTTCAGGCTGGTATAAGGAGCATCGCTCATGCAGTGGCAAACTAAACTCCCGCTGATCGCCATTTTGCGCGGCATTACGCCCGACGAGGCGCTGGTGCATGTTGGCGCGGTGATTGACGCCGGGTTCGACGCAGTTGAAATCCCGCTGAATTCCCCACAATGGGAGCAGAGCATTCCCGCCATCGTTGATGCGTACGGCGACAAGGCGTTGATTGGCGCAGGTACGGTACTGAAACCTGAACAGGTCGATGTGCTCGCCAGGATGGGCTGCCAGCTCATCGTTACGCCCAATATCCATAGTGAAGTGATCCGCCGTGCGGTGGGCTACGGCATGACCGTTTGCCCCGGCTGCGCGACGGCGACCGAAGCCTTTACCGCGCTCGACGCGGGCGCTCAGGCGCTGAAAATATTTCCGTCATCGGCTTTTGGTCCGCAATACATCAAAGCGTTAAAAGCGGTATTACCACCGGACATCGCAGTCTTTGCCGTTGGCGGCGTGACGCCAGAAAACCTGGCGCAGTGGATAGACGCAGGTTGTGCAGGGGCAGGCTTAGGCAGCGATCTCTATCGCGCCGGGCAGTCCGTAGAACGCACCGCGCAGCAGGCAGCAGCATTTGTTAAGGCGTATCGAGAGGCAGTGCAATGAAAATCACCAAAATTACCACGTATCGTTTACCTCCCCGCTGGATGTTCCTGAAAATTGAAACCGATGAAGGCGTGGTCGGCTGGGGCGAGCCCGTGATCGAAGGCCGCGCCCGTACGGTGGAAGCGGCAGTTCACGAGCTGGGTGACTATTTGATTGGTCAGGATCCATCGCGCATCAATGACTTATGGCAAGTGATGTATCGCGCCGGATTTTATCGTGGAGGTCCAATCCTGATGAGCGCCATTGCCGGGATCGACCAGGCGTTATGGGATATCAAAGGCAAAGTGCTGAATTCGCCGGTCTGGCAACTGATGGGCGGCCTGGTGCGTGACAAAATTAAAGCCTACAGTTGGGTCGGCGGCGATCGTCCGGCGAATGTTATCGACGGAATAAAAATCCTGCGCGAAATCGGTTTTGATACCTTCAAACTGAATGGTTGTGAAGAACTGGGGCTAATTGATAACTCCCGCGCGGTAGATGCGGCGGTCAACACCGTGGCACAAATTCGTGAAGCTTTTGGCAATCAGATTGAGTTTGGTCTTGATTTCCACGGTCGCGTCAGCGCGCCGATGGCGAAAGTACTGATTAAAGAACTGGAACCGTATCGCCCGCTGTTTATTGAAGAGCCGGTGCTGGCAGAACAGGCCGAATACTACCCGAAACTGGCGGCACAAACGCATATTCCACTGGCGGCGGGTGAGCGCATGTTCTCACGTTTCGATTTTAAACGTGTGCTGGAGGCGGGTGGTATTTCGATTCTGCAACCGGATCTCTCCCACGCAGGCGGTATTACCGAATGCTACAAAATTGCCGGAATGGCAGAAGCCTATGACGTGACCCTTGCGCCGCACTGTCCGCTCGGACCGATTGCACTGGCAGCTTGCCTGCATATCGACTTTGTTTCCTATAACGCCGTACTTCAGGAACAAAGTATGGGCATTCATTACAACAAAGGCGCGGAGTTACTCGACTTTGTGAAAAACAAAGAGGACTTCAGCATGGTCGGCGGCTTCTTTAAACCGCTAACGAAACCGGGCTTAGGCGTGGAAATCGACGAAGCTAAAGTTATTGAGTTCAGTAAAAATGCCCCGGACTGGCGTAATCCGCTCTGGCGTCATGAAGATAACAGCGTAGCAGAGTGGTAATTCCTGCCACGTAAGCCCCTCATCGGGCACTAAAACAGCAATACAAAAATATAACCCTCTGTAAATTACAGGGCATGGTGAGCGGCTTCGCTATGCCCAAAATCAGGAGAAAGCTCGCTATGGATATTCCCGTTAATGCAGCAAAGCCGGGGCGTCGGCGTTATCTGACGCTGGTGATGATCTTTATTACGGTGGTCATTTGTTATGTTGACCGCGCTAACCTGGCCGTGGCTGCCGCCCATATTCAGGAAGAGTTCGGCATTACCAAAGCGGAAATGGGCTATGTATTTTCGGCCTTCGCCTGGCTTTATACGCTATGTCAGATCCCCGGCGGTTGGTTTTTAGATCGCGTAGGTTCACGCGTGACTTATTTTATTGCGATATTTGGCTGGTCAGTGGCGACGTTATTCCAGGGCTTTGCCACGGGATTAATGTCATTAATTGGTCTGCGCGCGATAACCGGTATTTTCGAAGCGCCCGCTTTCCCGACCAATAACCGGATGGTGACCAGCTGGTTCCCGGAACATGAACGCGCTTCTGCCGTTG
Organism: Escherichia sp. WS1152; assembly: GCF_046487665.1. Lineage (NCBI taxonomy): Bacteria > Pseudomonadati > Pseudomonadota > Gammaproteobacteria > Enterobacterales > Enterobacteriaceae > Escherichia > Escherichia sp. WS1152. The sequence goes on from NZ_JBJQJA010000038.1 coordinate 7,572, forward strand.
GTTTTTATACGTCTGGTCATGCGCCTATAAGGCTCTCTTACCAGCCGCGCCCTAACAGGCGCACACGATCTGACATTTGCATCCAACTTCGTTACTCACGGTCCATAAACGCGCTGCCCAGGTAGGGAATCGATAACTGCTCTCCCATTTTATCCTCTTCAAGCTGGTGCTTTATGTAATCCTGTATCTTCGCCGTGTTCTTACCCACCGTATCGACTTAGTACCCACTGCACCAGAACTCCCTGTTCCTGTATTTGAATTTCAAATCACCAAACTGCTCGTAAAGCATCAGACTGCTTTTCCCTTTCAGATATCCCATAAAGCCGGATGCGCTCATTTTGGGCGGGATCTCCACAAGCATATGGATATGATCTGCACAGCACTCAGCTTCAAGAATCCGTACGCTTTTCCACTCACACAGCTTTCTCAAAATACTGCCTGTTGCTCTACGCTTCTCTCTGTAGAACACTTGTCTTCGGTATTTTGGCGCAAAAACTATGTGATATTTACAGTTCCATCGGGGTGCGCTAGCTCTTTTCGTTCCCCATTGGGTCCCCCTTTTGATTTTTTGTTTGACACTTGCTGTTGCCATACCGCAAGGTGTTTTAACAAATCAAAAGAGGTTTTAATAACTGGCTCAAAACTGAAAGCTTTCCGGAACCCCCAGCCTGGCTGGGGAGCTGTGCACAAAAAAGCACCTCCACAAACAGGAGGTGCAATTCGATGAGTTTGTTTACATGATGTAGGTTTTATACATGACCTGTAGGATACACTTACTATGAAATGTTGCCTCTCGACAATGATTTTCACAAAAAAATGTGATTCTGATCAATTTGTTTATACGCTGTCATTTGAATAAATGACTACACAATATAGAGTACGTTTCCGGTGTTTTCGACATAATGACCAATATTTGCTTCCACTGCTTTTCCTGGAACGTGCTGTAGTCATTAAATACCGTTACGCGAGGATTGTCCAGCATTTTAATGACACTTAACTTATCTGGGACAACAAATAATTTATTATTACAATTATTGATTTTAGTATATTTTCTGTTATTAATTAAACAATGTTATTATTTACTATGTGAAAAGAGAAAAAAATACCTCTCAAAGTGATCTCAATGGCCAGAATTATCCTGAAGGAGATGAACTGATTAAAGCAAAAGACATCCAGTTTAACGAATTCCCCCCCTTCACCCCCAGAAAAACGTGGATTTGTCGTGCTCAACAAAAACTGTCCACGATGTTTCTAGCTATTCTCTTTAATGTTATTTCGTAAAATCGTCCAAAAGTGTTCAGCCGTTTTGTTCAGCCGAGTATCCATACGATAAATATAAGCCTGAATAGGCACTGCCCATTTAGCAGGCCACGGACACACAAGTCGTTTTGTGTTCAGTTCATCCGCGATTGACCAGAGAGGGAGCCAGGCAATACCAAGTCCATTGAGTGCCATATTTTTTAGTAGTTCACTCATTGAAGATACCAATATTGTGTGTCCGGCTATCCCTCCCTGTTCTGCCAAATGACGATTAACCAGTCTGCCCATATAAGAAGTTGGAGTATAGTCGAGCAAAGGAGCCTGTGAATTGGTAAGATCGAAAATCGGTTTTCCCTGTTGATCAGCAGCACATACCGGATACAACTCAGATTCAAACAGTTTTATACAACAAAATGGCGATTGCATAAACTCCTCATCTCGAAATGAAATAATAAAGTCACTCTTCCCTTCTCGTAACGTATTTACGGCCTGGACGACATCAATAGCCTCAACATGATAGATAAAGTCTCCGCCTAAGGTGGTGAGTGAGTGCAGAAGTTTAGGTAGCATGCTGAGGGATAATGAGTGCGCAGCTGCAATCTTAATATTAGGCAAATTGAATGAATTATCCCCCCCTAACTCATTCAGATTGCATTCAAGCTGTTGCACTAAACTGCGTGTCTGGGAGTGAAAAAGCCTACCCTCTTCAGTTAATTGTAAAGGAGAGGTTGTACGATCGAACAAAACAACACCTATAGCTGACTCTAACGCTTTTATTCGTCTGCTGAATGCTGGTTGTGAAAGGTTACGATCTTTTGCTGCCTGACAGAAATTGCGACAGGCTTCCAGTGTCAGGAAATCATATAACCATTTGGTCTCTATATTTTTCATTTCTATTATCCAAGTATTATCAAATTTTAGTTAGTATACCCCCCGAAAACCGGGGTAATGAATGCAGATAGCATATTTAAGTTATTCGTTTTATGCATAATCCATTCGTTTTCTGTATCTAAACCAGTTTAACACTTCTCCCAAAAGCGTTTATTTTCATCATTATGATAGGTCTTCATGCAACAATAGTATATGGTTCATGTATATTGCAAAACTACATCATGCAAGTCTTGCATTGCATTGTACATCATTGCATTTCTCATAGCCTTTAGAGACTGTTAAAAAAGGAGAAATGGTTTTTTAAGTTTATGAGCATTGATTTTCTGAGAGGTAAGTATTGTGAAAGGTTTAATCGGTGTGCTCGGTGGAATGGGGCCGGCCGCCACTGTCGACTTATTTAATAAATTTGTCACCTTTACAGCAGCACAACGAGATCAAGAACATATACCTTTAATTATTTCTTCTATCCCGGATATTCCTGACCGTACCGATGCATTAATGCATAACGGGCTCTCGCCTTTACCCGTTATGCGTGACTATATGCATAAACTGGAAGATGCAGGAGCAGAATGTATTGTTATTCCCTGTAATACCGCACACTATTGGTTTAAAGAACTAAAAGATGCTTGCCATATTGATATACTAAGTATCATAGATACTACGGTCGATGAAGTTCGCGTCTGTGGTAAAACTAGAATTGGCCTCCTGGCCACTGATGCCACGCTGTATATGGGATTATACCAGAAAGGAATTGAATCGTTAGGGTTTAACTATATCACCCCGGATGCAGATGGCCAAAAAAATGTGATGAAAAGCATTTATTCACTTAAAGCGGGAAATGTTACACATGCGCAAAAATTGATGGAAGAGCAGGCTGAAAATTTATTTTCCCGCGGAGCAGAGATCTTGATTCTTGGTTGTACGGAAATTCCCATTATTCTGTCACAAGCCGTTAAAGATCAACCTTTACGCTATATTGATTCAACCGCTTCACTCGTTCGCGCAGGAATAAAATGGTATGAAAATCGTATCGGAAAAGATCAACATTTAACTCAATAATTCTAAATCACAGCCAGAAAGTTATTTTACAAAGATTATATTTACAACGGAGAACATCATGGTTTGGCTGGAAATTATCGTTGTACTTGGCGCAATATTTTTTGGTATTCGTCAGGGAGGAATCGGCATTGGTTTATGCGGCGGTCTTGGCCTTGCGATCCTGACTCTGGGATTTGGTCTGCCTATGGGATCACCGCCAGTCGATGTGATCCTGATTATTATGACCGTAGTTGTGGCAGCTTCAGCCTTACAGGCGGCAGGTGGGATGGATTATCTGGTACGTTTAGCCAGTAATTTCATGCGACGTAACCCAAAATATATCAACATAATCGCACCGATTATCACTTGGTTAATGACCATTATGGCCGGTACCGGGTTTATTGTTTTCTCCACACTGCCGGTAATTGCTGAAGTAGCAAAAGAGTCCGGTATCCGGCCTTCCCGCACACTCGCTGGCTCAGTTGTCGCCTCACAGGTTGCAATTTCTGGCTCACCAATCAGTGCCGCAATGGCAGCTATGCTCACTATTATGGAGGTTAATGGCGTCAGTTTTATTCAGGTGATGTCGGTATGCCTTCCCACCTCTTTTGTCGCCGCGATGGTTGCTGCTTTTATCGCCTCCCGACAGGGGTGTGAATTACAAGATGACGAAGTATATCTTGAACGTCTGCAAAAAGGTCTGGTGCAAAAATACGAGAATAATAACAGCATCAAACCTGGTGCAACGCTTTCCGTCGGATTATTCATGCTGGCGACGATCGCCATTGTTATTCTTGCTGCATTCCCCCAATTGCGTCCGGGTTTTGATATCAGCAAACCGATGGAAACGCGCGATATTATTATTATTTGCATGCTCTCTGCTGCCTGCCTGATGGTAATACTGTGTAAGATGTCTACTGATGACATTATTCTGACCTCCACATTTCGTGCTGGAATGAGTTCGCTGGCAGTGATTCTTGGTATTGTAACCTTAGGTACCACCTTTATTGATGCGCATTTAACTGAGATCAAAGATATCGCCGGTGATATTTTACAAACTTATCCGATGCTTTTAGCATTAGTTCTTTTTTTTACCTGCGCTTTACTTTACTCACAGGGAGCGACTACGCCGTTAATTATTCCTCTGGCTGTAGCACTCAACATACCAACCTGGGCAATTCTTGCATCTTATGTTGCCGTTACGGGAGTATTCGTGCTTCCAACGTATCCAACATCACTCGCCGCGATGGAATTTGATACTACCGGCACAACCCGTGTGGGCAATTATTTATTAAATCACCCATTTATGCTACCCGGGTTGGGTGGTGTTATTGCAGGAGTGACATTTGGGTTTGTGATTGCACCAATGATGGTCTGATAGAATCATAATTTTCATTCTTTATGGAAGTAGTTACAGAGTTACTATTTGATAATTAGTCAGGCAGTTAATCTGCATTCAGTTACTGACTGTCAGAAGAATTCTGACAGATTGATATCACATGTTATTTCAATGATGTAAGAATTCAAATTCCGAGAGCATAGCTCCGGTTAAACAATTTGTTATTGTCACATTGTTTTCAAATAATGGAGTTAGAATATTATGTCTCGTATTGAAAGCGATTTCCTTGGTGAGCGTGAAATTCCGGATGATTGCTATTATGGTGTTCAGACACTTCGTGGAAAAGATAATTTCCATATCACTGAAATGCCAATGAGTCAGGAGCCTTTCTTCATCATTGCCTTCGGTTATGTGAAAAAAGCAGCTGCGATGGCTAATAAGGAGTTAGGTACAATTCCTGCTGATGTTGCGGATGCTTTAATCTGGGCTTGCGACCAATTAATTGATGGTAAGTACCGGGAACAGTTTGTGACCGACTGGCTTCAGGGGGGAGCCGGAACGTCAACCAATATGAACTGCAATGAAGTGATTTGTAATCTTGCTGCAGAAAAACTTGGTAGCGTTAAAGGGGATTACAAACGCGTTTCGCCAAACGACCATGCTAATTTTGGTCAGTCCACCAATGATACATATCCGACAGCATTACATCTGGCATTGCTGCTGCGAAGCAATGTATTGCTTGAAGCTGTTGAACACCTCGTAGGAGCATTCTACAAAAAGGCTGACGAGTTCAGCACAGTGCTCAAGATGGGACGTACTCACCTGCAG
>NZ_JBJQJA010000039.1:0-11858 GCF_046487665.1 Escherichia sp. WS1152
CACCAGATCCAGCCGGTCTTCATAGGGGAAGCGTGAAGAATCTTCTTTGACTAAAAACAGATGCAACCAGTCGCACTGTGCCGCAGCCTGTTGAATCAGATAACGGTGACCATTCGTAAAGGGATTGGCGTTCATCACAATGCAGCCAATCTTGTTCCCTGGATGACGAAATTTTTTCAGCGATTCGGCATAGCGTTTCAGTCGCGTGGCGCTGTTTTCCATCAGCACCATCACGCCGGGGACGCTGGTCAGCGTGGAAAAACCGCACTGGCGGAACAGCGCCTCGTATTCGGTTTTGGTATAAATAAACAGATGCGTGCTGTGCCGCTCATAGGCGAGGTTTATCAGTTCGGTGGCTAATGTCAGCGCCAGTCCTTCACCGCGAACGGATTCACTGATAGCAACGCATTTAATAATATTTCCGGCAATTCCGCCGCACGCGATAAGCTTTTCATCGCGGGTTACGGTAATAAATACTTCGACAGTGGTGTCAACGCTCAAATCATTTTCATGCAGGAATTGGGCGATTTCCGCCATTTTTTTATTTTCTGAACGTTTGACCTGGGTAAATATATGATTAAACATTATGCTTAATGACTCAAGGCATTTTCCCGAATACTTTGTTTTTCGCGATGCATCGCCAACAGAGACGCCAGGATAGATATTGAACTGAATATCATTGCCAAATACCAAATGCCACGATACTCAAAACTGTATCCTGCTCCGGCTATGGAAAATTTTTCTGCCATAAAACCACTGTAGGCCAACGCTGAGGCACCTATTAACTGCCCAACCGTATTCACCATCCCCATTAACGCGCCCCCCGTTTTAACCGGCCAGATTTCTGCGACGACTGCATTAACCAGAGGGAACATATTTATCGCGGCACCAATCACAAAAACCAGAACTGCAAATAAAAATGTGGAAGGCATTTGATGGCTAAGAGCAAACATTGAGACGGTAATAAAGATATGGAAGCAAGCAATAATCAATGTTCTTGGTACGTTATAACTGACAAGCAAAAAGTCAGATAATTTGCCAAAGACAGGCGTTCCCAAAATACGTCCGGCAACATACACTGATGCTATCATACCTCCTGCGACCATCGCCTCAACGCTGGATAATCCCTGTGTCTGTTTGTAGTAAGCTGCCGCATAGATAGGCAACCAGGCCGGTAGCAGACGCAGAGAAACGGTAAAACCTTGCCAGGCGAATGTAATGACCCAGAACCACGGATCGCGCAACGCATTAAGCAGTGTCCTGGCATAGCTATGTTCTTTCGCCTGCTTACGCGTCTCCTGTTCAACAACGGACGGAAGACCTAATTCCGACGGGTCGGAGCGCATACCGACAAAACAGAGGATCATGATCGCCAGTGTGACAAACGCCATAATTAGCGTAGATGCACGCCAGGAGCTCAGGCCAAGCACGGTAGCGCCGCCTACCATAAATAATGAAATCAATGGCATTAATAAAAAGGACCACAGCTCACCTAATCCACCACCTGTGCCAGAGAAGATATTCAGCACCATACCTCGCTCCTTTTTACTAAACCAGCGAGAAAGTACCGCCATACAAGGCACAAATGTTGCCGCCCCAACAAATCCCATTAATACTCGAATGATGATAGCGGCATGGTAGCCACCCGCAAAAGCAAAGAGAGAGAACATAATAGCGGTAATTAAAATACCGATAGAAATAACTCTGCGTCCGCCTAATATATCGGTAAGTGTTCCCCAGGGACTTTGCCCAATCGCGTAGGCATAAAAGAATGCGGAACCAAGGATCCCCAATTCTTCTTTTCCAATGTGCCATTCACCAATAAGATATTGCGATATTCCCGTATAATTCCAGCGCACCAGGTTTCCTGATGAATAGGCAAGAATACAAACCACCAATACAATCCACTTGTACCAGCTTTTTTTATAAAATATGCTCATGATATACCTTTCGACTATATTCTCAATCCAACTAATCGATAAGTGATTCTGCACTAACCGATAAAATTTTATTTCTCATTTCTTTATCAGGTATTTGCTGCGTCAGTAACTCGAACGTTTTTTGATAATTGACGACATTTTCGTATCGAGTATGTGGCCAGTCGCTACCCCACAATAAATGTGCAGGTCCAAAATGCTGCAGCAGGAGAGGAATTAACGGTGCCACGTTATCGTTGAGAGTTTCAGTACTGCCATTGCGATAGGCGCCAGAAAGTTTCAACCAGATTTGCTGCGTTTCTGCATGCTCAAGGAGAAACTGAAATCCGGGATCGTTTTGTTTCTCTTCCTGAGAAGGCAACGCGAAATGGTCAACGACAATCTTTACACCGGATTTAAGTAATACCGTAATTAACGCTGGCAAGTCGCGCGCAGCTCTGTGTAGCTCAACATGCCATCCCAGGGCTTTAATATGTTCTAACAGGTGTTGCCATGCAGGTTGCGTAAGATCGGGAATTTCCACGCCGACTAAATTTAAGCGGATACCAGTGACCCCTAATTTTGCCATTTCATCCAGTTTACAGCGCGTAATGTTTGGATCCACAACGGCTACACCACGAAACCGGGTAGGGTAACGGCGAAGAGCCTCAAGCATATAGTGGTTATCCGTCCCCAGAAAACTGGGTTGCACCAGAATACCAACATCAATGCCAAACCGATCCAAGTGAGTCAGATAACTCTCCGGTGTGGCGTCGTAATCAGGAACATATCGGCAATGTTCCGCTAATGGTAATCCTCGAACAAAAACATGCGCATGCGTATCAAAAATCATTTTCTCTAACTCATTTATGTTTAACTGACCACACCTGAAGGTGATATCTGCTAAAATGACATACCGTCACCCTTGAAGTTGTATAGTTGACTATGCAACTTAGAATGAAGGATTAATTTGACATGCATCGCAATTTGCCAATTTACCTGCAGATCAGAGAAGCATTACGCAATGGAATAGCACAAAATGTATATAAACAAGGCGAACGCTTACCTTCTGAAAACGAACTTGCAGCCCAATTTAATACCACCCGAGCGACAGTGGTCCATGCGATGCAGGGTCTTCTTACGGATGGATTGATTGAACGCATTCGGGGACGTGGAACCTTCGTTAAAAAACCTTCCATTATCACCGTAATGGATACGCAATCTCTTGGATTTTTTGAAAAAGATCTGGTTGGTGTCGACAAACACCTCGAATATCAACTCGTCGAATTCGCACCTGTCTCAACGTCAGAACTCTTACGGACAAAACTGATGTTATCAGGCAAAGAGAGCATCCATCGGCTGTTAAGGTTGCGCTTGATAAATCAGCAGCCAATTGCATTCGAAATTCGTTATATGCCTTCAATTCTTGCCCTGCAAATAGATAAGCAGGAACTGGAAGTCCATGCGTTGCAAAACATTTTTGAGCAGGCACTTCGCATAGAGATACAGACAATTGCCAACCAGGTTCATGTGGCGCTGCCCAGCCGGGATGCGGCCCAGAAGCTGAAAATAAAGCGTTCCCGCCCAATTCTGGTACGACAACATACTTATTTGACTGCTGAGAATAAACCGGTTCTTTGGGGGGAAACTCTCTACCGGGAAGAGTATGAAATACATTACTCATCGCACCGTCAGGCGTGAGCAGCATACTGATTTGATGTACCTGGGCGGTCAACCTGAAAAATCCTTTCCCCCCTGCATTGCCATCCGGGGGGAGTTCTGCACAAACCTGTTGCAATCGCCCCACCAGTTGTGAACATCTTTCCTCAAAAGTGTTGTCGTATCTCGCATGGAAGAAAAGATCCTGACTAAGCAGCAACACACAACGTATTGCGGAACCTGCATGTTTTTCCTGTAACTAGTGTATTACCACATATGGTAATAGCTACCTGTGTGGTTTCGCTGGTGTAACGAACGGTGCAATAGTGATCCACACCCAACGCCTGAAATCAGGTTCTTCCGCAACTTGGGTGGAAGAAAATGGATGAAACTTTCTGGTGAACAAAGATCTAAGCTGTTTTAAGTCATGGGCAACTCAATGCACTCTCTTAAGACACTTCTACAGTTACCTTGCGGATGGCGATGCAGTCGACAAATTATTAGCTCTGACGGTATAACCCTCCATCTCCACGGAAAACGCAAAACAGCACAATGTCCTGAATGCTTTAAGCGTAGCGACTCTGTTCATAGTTGTCGTCGGCGCCGGATACAGCATCTACCCTGCTCAGGACATACGCTATGGCTTGTATTTTCTGTCCGCCACTGGTACTGCCGTAACCCGGCTTGTTCACGTAAAATTTTTGCCGAGTCGCTTGCTCCCTTCGCCGGTTCACACCAACAGTCTTCACAGGCGTTACAAAATTTACAACGTCAACTGGGATTAATCGCCGGAGGTGAGGCCGGGAAACGGGCAGCAACGGCAGTGGGTCTCCGTTGCAGTGCTGATACTCTCCTTCGCAGGGTTATCAATACCCCGGAGACGAAACAGTCAGGCTCGCCTCATGTCGGTATTGATGAGTGGGCGTGGCATCGGGGCCACCGTTACGGTACGTTAATCGTCAATCTTGATACTCACCCTCCCCTCGTCCTGCTTCCCGGCCGTGATCAGCGTACGCTGGCGACCTGGTTCAGAAAATATCCGGAAATACAGATTGTCTCGCGTGATCGCAGTGGAGTCTATGCGACAGCAGCACGTGAAGGTGCACCTCAGGCCAGACAGGTGGCCGATCGATGGCATCTGCTAAAAAATATTGGCGATGCGCCTGAACGAATGATGTACAGACATATACCTCTGATACGTCTTGTTGCCAGTGAGTTGTCACCAAAGAAATCACCTGATCCAGAACCATCTGTGCCTGCAGCATCGCTCCGTCGTCCGGAACGCCTAAAACAACAAACCCGCAAAAAACGGCATCAGCGTTGGACAGAGGTTATGGCCCTGCATAACAAGGGATGTAGTTTCAGGGAAATATCCCGTATTACAGGCCTGTCGCGTGTGACAGTCAGTCGCTGGGTGCGTTCAGGAACATTCCCTGAAATGTCAACCCGACCGCCAAAGCGAGGGCTTCTGGACCCATGGAGGGAGTGGTTAAAAGAGCAACGAGAAAGTGGTAATTATAACGCCAGCCGGATATGGCGGGAAATGGTGGCCCGGGGATTTACAGGCAGTGAAACCATCGTCAGGGATGCGGTTGCCAAATGGCGTAAAGGCTGGAACCCACCGGTTACTACTGCCGTCAGACTTCCTTCAGTGTCCCGGGTAAGCCGCTGGTTGATGCCCTGGAGAATAACCAGGGATGAAGAAAATTATGCTTCCCGATTTATTAGTCTGATGTGTGAAAAAGAACCTGAGCTGAAAATAGCGCAGCAACTGGCACTCGAGTTCTACCGTATTCTGAAAACCCAAAATAAATCACAGCTAAGCAGTTGGTTCACTCGAGTCCACGAAAGCGGTTCAGCAGAATTTCGGCGCGTGGCGGCGGGGATGGAAGCTGATGCTGCAGCTATATGTGAGGCAATCAGTAGTCACTGGAGTAATGGTGTTGTCGAAGGTCATGTAAATCGCCTGAAGATGCTGAAACGCCAGATGTATGGTCGAGCAGGATTTGAACTACTCAGGCAGAGGGTAATGAGTCCACTGGCATGAAAATCTCCACCCAGGTTGCGGAAGAGCCACTTTCATCCGTCGTTGACACATGCATCACAACAGCTCCTCATAGGCACTCAGTGGTCGATGTTCCACCTGACTGATCTGCTGCCAGAGCGGGGCGTGAGGTTCCGGTACTATCTGCTAGCCAGACGACACTGAGCAGAGGCGATGTGAGGCCACCAGTTTCTCATTACTGTAGATCCGCAACTCATCGTTCAGCGATATTCGTATCGAGACTGGCTGACCACACAGCATTTCGGGAACGCTGTACTGATTACCTCCAACTTCGTTATAGCGGGTCCCAGGACACATGGCGGATGTCGAAGTAACTGGTATCGAAGTCTGTATCCGGTAACGGCTGCAGAAGCACACATCAGGAAACGCAGTCTCCTGATTCAGTGCTACCACATGAAAATTTAGTTAATTGTTACCGTACTAAAATTTATGTCAGAAGATGTTCTATTATCGAAAGTCAATCAGCGATACAAAGACGATCATGGTGCGCTTGTCACAGTGACCAGTGTTGAGGAAACCCATGCGGGATGGCTATCCTCATTACCGTCTTATATCACTGGCGCTGACAATATCCTTCCATGAACATATACTTCTGATAAATGACTCCGGTTTAGTGGCAACCAAGTGCAGACACTGAAAGACTGCTCTGTTGACCGCTCAGGTAACAAGCTGAGTTCCGGAAAGCGGTAAGTGCATAGTGTTATTCCGTGCTTTAACATTCTTTCCATACCGGAACCAAGATTGCAGGTACTGTATATAAATCAATATCGTCGTGCGCCAGAAAACCAATGAAAGAGCGTTTTTCTATTTTCTCAACAATCCTCTGACCGACAATCATGGGAACATATTTATACTCAGGAAGAACCGTCTCTGGCGTGCCAATAATCACACTTCCACTGACTTCACTCAGGTGTTCAGGTAATCGCCGCGATAACGTACTCATAAAGGAAACATCCACAATCACACCATTTTCCGTCGTCAACCACGCATGAAAGTTAAACCCCGAGTGATGTCTAAAATCTTCAGGCTGAATCCCTTTTTCAGACCAGCGCTGAAAATCCGCAACTGACGGATTGTAAATAAATCGTTCCTGTTTCCAGAGTTGTCCAACGGTAACCCATACCCGACATTCAAGGATATTCTCAAAATATGGCTGAAAATAATGACTCCACTTTAAGCATTGTCCTGCTGAAGCGGAAAAGTCTGTCACACCAGACTGCAGACAGACATGACTGAAGACATCCTGATAATCATATTCTTTGTTTTTTGTGACCCCATTCCATTCTTCATTAAATCCTAGCCTTTTTGTAAAAGAGAAGGCTTTATGTAAATTATCTGAGTAATCAGATTCAGGATGAAATACTAATAAATCTTTTTTACAGAAACTAAAGTATCGTAACAGATGGCCAAACATTAAATGTCTCCCCAATACATAACCCTATATGTCAGATACTCTGAACCTGAAGAATTATAAAGAATGTTGACTAGTCGTAAAATCCTGCTTTATGCAAATATACGTAAAGTCTCTCTTTACTGCCATTAGCCATTTCAGTAGTACGCTCAGAATATGGCGCCGATACGCTTGCGGATCGATGCCATTCAGACAGCAGGTCCGTTCACTACCGTAATCGCTACCGAAGAACACATTGATTGCCCCTCAATAATCCTGCTGTTAACATCAAAATTGTTGGTCGGGCTCGATTTATTTAATTGTGTAAACAGGGCCTCTCAGCGAAAGGCCCTTATGCATCACCTGACGTTAAAAGTCACTACACCCAAGATGACGTTCAATGGCACCATGCGATTCAATGTAAGCCTGGGCCGTCTGTTCCAGTACACCAGGCTCAGCGTTGTATGTGTTAGCTGCATCAAATACCAACGACAGCACTTCAGGATACACAACCAGATGTGTAATGGAGTTATCTTCACCCAATACTTTTCCCCACGCCTGCTCAATCAGATTTCTGAGAACCACCACCTCACGACTCTTACACCAGACATCGTTATTAAGTAGCAGCACCATAAGATAAGGAGTGGTATCGTTAGCCACAGCCTCCCTACTCCAGAGATAATATAAAGGGGTGGGCTCAACAGATTTATCTTTACGTCGCTTACACTGCAAATATTCAGAAATGAGTCTATGCAGTTCACCAGTAAAATCAGCCATCAGAGAGGGAATGGCCTTATTAATACCCTGTCCTGGTATTAATTTAAATTGTAATAATTTAATTTCAGGATGTGTGGCTGCAGCCCGATACAGAGTTGCAAGGACACACTTTTGCCAGAGGGCGTTACAGGAAAGCTTAACGTTTGATTCTGTATACATAATAAATCACCTTACAGTTACAACAGGTCAAAAACCGCTGTAGCCAGAGTTACGCTGACCTGATGCTTTAGCATCGGGCTTCGTCAGATAATCCAGACGTGCCAATAAGCGCTGATACTGCTCAGGGAAATCAGGATCATGAATATCCTGGATGTCACATCCATTAGCAGGGAAATAAACAATGCAGCCCCCTGGATTAACTATGCAGAAATCGTCCTGAGGCACTGATAAATACGGAGAGGACTCTCGCGTATGGTTGGTTGACACCACAGTGCGGATTCGGCGAATCCGCGATCACGGTGCGATTTCGCACCACAGTACACAATCAATACCCCGGGTTTTATTCAGGTAAGCAGGACTGCGGATATCCGGTGTCACGCCTTTGTGTCACGAACGGGGCAGGTGCGAAACACCGGATAAAATGCAGGTTGCGATATCTCTGAACGCCCTGCGCAGAGCGGAGATTTCGGATTAAGTACTCGCACCTCCGCAGTCCTGAAACAAGTCTGGCTGGTAGCTGTAAACAGACTTCGTACATACCGCTCTGCAATAAATCCCCGTACCACAGGCCTCACAGAATTTCTTCCCATGAAAAAACTGCTCACACATCACACAATGCCACTCCAGCACGACCGGTAATGGCGATAAAAACATCTCCATATCCTCAATGTAAGGGTGGGACTTTTCCGGATTCAGCACCACGCAGGCTGCCTTCTGTTGCTCGCTCAGGACATGTAAATCGTGCTCAAACCACGCCCCCTGAGCATCTGTCTGCAAAATCAACCGGCCATGACAGGAAAGGCAGAAACACTGCCGGATATTTCTGCTGAGCGCAGAATCAGCACTGATAATGTGTTCACCCGGCGTGATCCCCAGCCCCGTTTTTATACCGTTCATTCTGCCACCCCCTCCTCACTGAAGTGCCCGGTATGGCTGTGCGTGCAGTACCGCTCCCCATAATAATCGTGATGACATTGTCTGCAGTGCCGGCTGGCTTTACGCACCACGGGTAAGGCATCCGGTACGAATTGCTGCAAACGCTTAATCAGTTGTATCTCCCTGCGTTCCGGTCTGACATAAGGGCACTGCTGACCGTGCTCCGTCAGCCCGTTGTCAGTGTGTTCAAACCAGGGACGCTCAGTGTCGTATTGCGGGTGGTATCTGAGCGCACTGCCGCAAAGGTGGCAAGTGTAGCGATCGTAAGGTGCAGTCTGTGCGGTACGGGCACCCGTCAGACGCCCGTTGCCATCAAATGCAATAAAGGATTTTGCGTACATCGTCATATTCCTCAGCAGCCAGACGACACGCAGGCAACAGCTGTCCCGGTACGGGCAGTGTGGTCAGGGTGTGAATGGCGGTTCAGTTAAAATCTGGACTGGAGTTTGGGTAAAGCAGGCTGGTTGCTGTTACAGCACTGTGGTTGTCACACAATGGCCCACCGGCGTAAAAAACTGTCAGCAGGCAGGGATGGACATCGGAGGATGCGCTGTATCGGTTGCCGGAAGGAATGGTAAAGAATGTGCCATGGTTAAATCTCCGTATGGTTCATACGGAATAGCCATGTCGTAAAAAATGCGCAGAGTCCCTGAAGTGGCCTCCGGAACCGACCGTAACAATTAGCGCCAGCCCGTAGTTGTCGTTCAGGGTCTTACACCAGAGAATAAGTCTCCGGCAGGGTGCTGCCCAGTCGCGGTCGACCCCGGTTACTTTTTTCAGGAAGCCCGCTGCATTTCAGGATGATGCCACATTCTTTCTGTTCTCGTTTGGCCAGGTAGCTGAGGGCATAGCGTAAGGCATTCACCGCTTTGTGATCTGAATAGTGAATGACGTGGTTAATGTTTACCGGATAATTTTTATTAAACCGGCACCAGTGGTAGTAACCATCACCCCCGGTAACCCGCCTCCAGATATCTCCCATCAATCTGGATACCAGATACGAACTCCTGTGGCTCTGACCGTTCAGATAGCCCACAAAATGAATGTGAAGCCCTTTACGTTCCGTATATTCCATTACCCAGGCATACCCGACCAGTTTCTCTCCCACTTCGTTAATCAGTCGCAGTATCTCCGCGCACATGGCGTACCTGCAGGCACATCTGTAGCTGAGGGTGTTTTTTCGGTAAGCAAAATCCATTCTGAACGGTAACAGTTTCGAATATACCCCGAATAATGAATCCAGATGCTGGTTAAAGTGTGTCAGGAGCTGGGGATCCATTTCGTAACCGGGATTGGTGTTGTAAGTCTTCATGTTTCTTCCTCGTGTTCTGTAACACAGGAAGAAGCGCTGGCGTAATTTTTGAAGAAAACGTTATCACACGAAGACGTGCAGGTTCACAACTCCCCGGGCGCCACAGAGAAAGTGGGACCACACCCGGGTATCAGAACCATACAGAGAACGGCATACGTGACAGTCAATCACAGCGCAGATAATATCTGAAGTGATGTCATTGTGACGACTGTACTTCATCAGAAACATTTATCAGGTAACATATTTCCAGACTGAAGCGGGAACACGATCGTAAAGTTTGTTCATGGTCAGTTCTGCCAGCCGGTGATCGACCGCAGAGTTGAAGGCTTCCATCTCCTCTGGAGTAAGCTTATAACGCGCGTGGGAAATCACTTTTTCCAGTGAACAACAGTGGAACTACTCTGGTTTAAAATTCCATTACCCTCTCGTTATCTTGTACTGTGATTAACGTAATATCGTCATAATGGCCTGACGTTATCCCGAAAGCCTTTCCACTTCCCAGTTTCTCCGGTAAAAGATGTTTTTAATACTGAAGGCATAACGCCATAACCAGATATTACAATTAACGTAGCTTTCCGCAACGTACTACATGAGTAACAGAGGTACAGGGTTAAACAACACTCCGGAAGACTTTTTAATGACATGAGGCATACTCTTTTACGTATTACTACCAAAACTCATCAGGTGAGCTGCAGGAACAGATCATTAACAGTAATTCCTTAATCACCGTTATCCACAGTATCAACACTGGCGAAGTCATACTCTTAGCTATAAAGGTGATGACGGGTTCAGAATAGTTATTACACCATACAACAAAATACAGAAAACAACAGGAAAAATAACAGAAAAAAAATAGCAGACATTACTTAACAAAGCACGTTACAGTCAGTGTGTGAACATTACAGATTTATATTCAGGTGTTGCGGGACTACATTACTGAAGAGAGAGTTAAGAACAGAGTTACAAGTACTACTACAGAGAATATCACTGCACAGATACCTCTATGAGACAGACTTCTACAGGACTTGGTTACAAGGTGTATTTACAAGGTAGAATTACAGGGTTCATTTACACGGTAGAATTACATAAACATACTTCTATAAATAATACTAATTAACCTTTATTATTTTTTAATGGTACATGAACTGTATGTAGCTGTAACGATAAACAAATCACCCAAAACGAAAAATACTGGTTATCATGGTTCAGAGAACTCATACGAGTGGCAGCTTCCCCCTGAGCAATGCTTCATTTTCGGTGGTTCTGTGTGATAGATTTATGCTGACTACAGTGGCAGTAATACTGCTTTCCACCACACGAGGATAAAACCAGTCAAAAAATCAATTATATGAATTAACAGTATTTTTTATGAAATGTTATGCATATCAACCAGTATGATTAACAGAAAACTTCATCATGACAACACGTATAACTTTCAATATGACCAGTGATGAGACACTGCGAATTGTGGATGAGTACTGTCATACCCACAAACTTTCGCGCTCTAAGGTAATCAACACATTACTCAACGCCTAGACTGGCCCCCTGAATCTCCAGACAACCAATATCACTTATTTAAGTGATAGTCTTAATACTAGTTTTTAGACTAGTCATTGGAGAGCAGATGATTGATGTCTTAGGACC
>NZ_JBJQJA010000040.1:0-11649 GCF_046487665.1 Escherichia sp. WS1152
GACTGATGAGACGTGATGTCACTGGCGGTAATAATCAGGGGAACGCTGTAGCCCCCCTGCACATGACCATCATGATGAACAGGATTAGCACTGTCGCTGACCGACAGCCCATGGTCAGAAAAGTAAAGCATTGCAAAGTGACGGGAATGCCGGCGAAGGATACCATCAAGCTGACCGAGAAAGTTATCCAGTTTACTGATGCTGGCGAGGTAACAGGCAATCTTTCGGGGATACTGCTCCAGGTAATAATTCGGCCAGGAGTTAAGTCGGTCACACGGATTCGGATGAGAGCCAATCATGTGCAGGAAAATCACCTTCGGCGAGGATTTATCCGCCAGCGCACGTTCTGTTTCCTGTAACAACAACATGTCATCCGTTTTACGGGAAGCGAAGCTGCCTTTCTTGAGGAAAACGGTATGCTCCGCATCAGAAGCAATAACAGAGATGCGTGTGTCATGCTCTCCCAGTTTTCCCTGATTGGATATCCACCATGTGCTGTATCCTGCTTTTGCTGCCAGCGCCACCACGTTGTTGCCGGAGTCAGGGTTCTGCTCATAGTCATAAATCAGTGTCCGGCTCAGGGAAGGTACGGTACTGGCTGCTGTCGATGTATAGCCGTCAATAAATAAACCGGGAGCAGTATTCAGCCACGGCGTGGTTGGCACGGGATAGCCATATACCGACATATAATCCCTGCGCACACTCTCACCAGTAACGATAACAATCGTGTCATACAACGGCACACCCGGCAGGATTTTCCAGTTATCAGCCCCGTGCTGACTCAGTTGTTTATAACGCTGCATTTCACGCAATGTGTCAGTTGTCCCCACAACAGTTCCTTTAACCATCCGCAACGGCCAGCTGTTTACAGAGCATAATACGAATAGCAGCAGTGCCAGCCAGTTACGGTGACCGCGGTGGTGTGTCCGCCAGAAAATCACCATGAATACCAGAATCGCGGCACTGACCAGAAAATGATAAACAGGAATCATCCCGGTAAACTCTGCAGCCTCATCAGCCGTGGTCTGCAGCAACGCGACAATAAAACTGTTGTTGATTTTACCGTACGTCATACCCGCAGGCGCATACAGTGCACAACAGAACAGAAATAACAGCGCTGTAATGGATGTGAGGGTATTTCTGTGTGCAAGGAGAAGAAGGAGAAACAGAAGCAGCACATTTCCTGTGGCATTCTTCTCAGTGTATCCGCATGCAATTGTGGTTATTGCAGAAACAACAAAAAAGAATAAAAACAATAAAATCCGGGGTGTGTTTCCCGGACAAAACAGTTTTCTGATATTCATCGGAGTATATCGACAACATTATGATGAAGAGAACAGGATAATAAAAATCAGAAATTATCTGTGAAACAGATAACCCTGCAGTAATAGACTGCAGGGTATTTCTGTTTAATTGCAGAAGATACGCAATTATCTTAATTGCTAAATATACGTATTATCGTTCAGGAGCAGTGTCGTCAGAAGTTATAAGTCACACCAAGCAGGATGTCATGACTTTTAACATCAACTTCTGACTTATATTTATCGCCCCACTCGTCCTTGTAACTCACACTGCTATCACCTGCATCAAGATAGCGATAGCTGAGGTCCAGAGCGATATCCGGGGTTACGTCATAGCGGACACCCGCGCCAAGGCTCCATGCGAAGTTGTCAGCAGAGCCTGAACGTGACAACGATTCGCGACCACTGCTTCCGTACCCATAATCCCAGGTACTGATACCGGTTGTTTTCTGGTGAATTCTGGCGTAGCCAATCCCTGCAGATACCCATGGTGTGAATGCACTGTCATTCCGGAAGTCATAGTACGCATTCAGCATCAGTGTGTTGACTGACACCTCATTCTTCAGGTCATCACGCCAGTAACCGCCTGACCAGCTGTCTTTATCTACGTTATACTTCGAATCAGCTTTTCCACGAGCGTAAAACTCCAGTTCCGTACGAACCGGAATACTGAACTGCGGGTAAAAATCATAACCGGCCGCGATACCGCCACTGAATACCGTATCATGGCCATCACCGCCTTTATATTTTGATGTTTCCTCTCCATCCCCCGACAGGAAACGCTGGTCTGCAAGTGACATAACAGAAGCACCTGCTTTACCGGTCACATAAAAGCCTGTTTTGCTTTCATCAGCCAGAGCCTGGGTCGAAAACATGCCTGCCATGGCAAGCGCTGAAACCGCAATAACCTTATTCATTTCAATCATCTCCGCTATCACTTTCCCCGAACGATAAATGGGGTTGCTCATTCTAAGACCATGAAAAAGATAAGGTAAAAGGAATGTTTTCGATCGAATCGATCGATAAAATCGATCGTGCCCGATAAAGTTTTCTTATCGTACCCATAAAAATGGTAAGGGCTGGTTTAAGAGGTAATTGCAACGGCATGGAAGTATTGAGACCAGAACAACATGAGATAAAGCGGCTGAACGTCAGATGAGTCACATCGGTAAGGGGGCGTATATCCATAAGGCAGAACATCTGGATGAGCGCGAGCTGATTTGCAGTATGGTGGGCTGATTTTCTGGATGCGAATAGGGAGAGATCGATTACGCTGTTTGACTATGCGAAAATCAATCGGGGGTAATATTTAGCGTATGTGTTTGATTAAGATACTACTAATCAAGCAATTTCCAAAGTGGAACTGGTTGATAGATGGATTTTCCCCGCCATCTCTGGATGTGTTTTGTGTACGGATGGAAAAGATACAATTTTAAAATTGCCCGTAATAAATGTCTCAAAGTGCCTATAGATATCAGCGGATAGCTTTTATAGAATAGGTATAATCCTACTTTTGAGAACATGAAGTTATGAGCGCAATCACATTACGTAAAGCGTTGGGTGTACTTGCGAAGTCATCTTCGTTTTCCGTAACCACGGTAACGCATCGTCAAAAGGATGAGTTCGATCAGTTAAAAGAACAACTCTTTGTTAAACAAGAAATTGAAACTGAGCTGCAACGTTATCTGGATGTTGCTAAGCCCGGTGAAATCATCTTTTTGTGTGGCAGTAGTGGTGATGGAAAGTCCGAAATTTTGACCCGTTGTAAGTCAAACCCTCGTTATCAGCAGCGCTTTAGTTTTCATCTGGATGCAACACACAGCTTTGCTCCCCGGCAATCAGCTATTGATGCTTTAAATGATTTATTTAGCAATCATCACCAATACTCATCTCCTTTGCTTATAGGCATCAATACCGGGATGCTCGCCAATTTTGCCAGAGAAGGTGCTGAATGCCATCTGGCGATCCGCACTGCGATCGATTCTTTCTTGTCAGCAGATCAGGAAGAAAGCCGCCCATACCGCAGTGGGCATTGTTCTTTTTTTGACTTTGAGCATTACCCTAAATTCCAGTTTAATGAAAAAAAACAGTATTCATCGTTTATTAAAACATTACTGGATAATTTAACCCGTAATGATGATAGTAATTTGTTTCAGTTTATTTTTCGACATGATGAGACCGTTAACCCTGAGCTGAAAGAAGTTGCTAACTATAAATTACTTTGTCTGCCGGGTGTTCAGGATGTTCTCATCACTCAGCTCTTTAAGGCCCGCCTGATTAAAGATCAGTTTGTGACAACCCGAACTCTATTGGATTTTCTGCATCATTTGCTTATGGGGCCGGGGTATTTATTTGATAATCTTTTCACTGGGGCAGAAAACGACCTGATTAAAAAAGTTTCTGATTTTGATCCTGCTAGGCTGCACACCTATGAAATCGATCAGTTTATTTTGCGCTACGAATTGGGCCTGGTTGACCCTGAACTGGATGATTTTTTAGCTGCACTCGCGCCATTACACATTAGATTTGATCGCCAGTGCGTTAATCCGGGTGATGCGGCTTCATTAATTCGGCTCTTCTGGTTGCTGCAGGATGAATCTCTGGGGAATAATTATCATCAGAAATTTTCCGTATTCTTCAATGAATCTTTATTTGAGCATTATTCAGAAATCTGGCATCTGCACAAAAATTACATCGCTGACTCAGAGCAGAAAAAAGCACTGAACCGGTTTTATACATCCGAACTTATTGCTGGTATTCAGCGCTATGCAAACCGCAAAGCGCCGGAATTGAGTATGCAAAAAGAAGAGTTCTTTTTAGGTGAATATGGTGGGGTAAAAATAACCGCGCCAGTCGAATTGAAACCTGACTGGGAGGCCATCCGCAATAAAAATACGGCCCACCCTACTGGCTTCGACGTGCATTTAAAAGTTGGGCAAAACTCTCTGTTACCAGTTCGTATCGGACTTAATTTATTTGAACTTTTGAACAAATTAAACAATGGCTATCGCCCCAATAAATACGATAAAAATGCCATTGTTCTACTGGACGAAATCGTTGATTTGATTACTGAACAGGCCAAATCCAGCAGCGAAATCAAGTTTTATGCTGGTGGGCGGCGAGTTTATCGCGCTAAAGCGGACGACGACATGATCACCATTAGCGGTATGGAGGGTTAGTGGAATGTACCCTATCGCAACGACGTTAAAAGTAGGTAATAATCAACTGGATAGTTATCTGCCGATACGTAACAAAAACAATGATATTAACTGGCAATTTGTCACCGGATTGGTGCTTAGTTACGCCCTGAAGCGTAAAATTGATGCCTATACTCCCAGTCAATTTCGCGATGATTGCAAGGCTCATTTGCAAGAATTGCTTGATGAACCAGCATTCTGGACTGTACTGGAACGGATGTATTTTTCCAGTGAAGATATCTTTCGTGTATCTCCGCTTTTTTTACTATTTCATGCTCAGTTTGATGGCGAAAAAATAAGTGGCGCTTCAATGGCCGATAAACGCCTTGGCACTCTGTTTGCTAATCTAATGGGAGATTTCAGCTTGGAATATCCTATCCAGGATAAGCTGAACTTCATTGAGCAGCAAATGCTAAATAAGCTCAATGAAAAAATAAAGTTATTGGGAAAAGGCCCATTCTCTGAAGAACAACCCTACCTTCCCTATCTGGTGACTTGTTTTCAGTCTGATCTGGCGTTTTTGGCAGAACACCCTCAATATTTGTTACAAGAACTGACTAATACTCTGCGTTTATATGCCTTTAGCTGGTGTGCCCAGCTAGCGCTCAATCTGGACAACTGGCAGGACGGCGAGCCACAAAGTAAGTCGCTTTTCTTTATTCTCGACACTGAAAAAGCCAGTTCTGAACGGGATCAAATAAAACGCTTTGGTTATAAGTGGTTCGCTCGTCAAAGTGAAAAACTTTTCCCAATACTCTCCGCGCTGGAAGTTCTACAAATAAAAGGAGATAAGAAGCGTCCACTCTGGCAGGTCTATCAGGATTGCTTAAATTTTTCTGATAACTCATCTCAATTACTGCAAGATCTCAATAATTATTTGCAGGAGTTTATCGAAAAACGCGAGCTTTCGGCATCGAAGTATACGCAAGCCGTTACGCTGGAAGAAGCTTTTAAACAATTATTAACCGTTGCTGTTGAACAGTTTCAGGATAAGAAATCTGATCGTGCGACAGTTAACCGGAAATACATCAACGAGCTTGAAACCCAGATCTGCACCGATTTCATTCAGGTACGTGGTCGGGCGGGAAAAGTACTGGTACTGAATCAGGATCGTCTGCTGCTGCTGACCAATCTCACTGTGGGTAAAAATGACAAACTACGCCTGCATGAGTTGCTGCGCGGCTTTGAACAGCGCGGATTTTATCTGGATAACCAGTCGGCACAAACGCTGGTAGCGTTTTATGAACGTATGGGAAATGTGGAGCGAATGAGTGACAGTGGAGACGCCGTGTATGTCCGTAAAACAGTATGAAACCTATCTGGCGGAAACCTTTATTGAATGGGTTAGTGGCATTATTCAACCTGGTGAGCGTTACCAGTTTAAATCTCCTGACCCTGACAATGCTCTACAACTCTGGCAGGCTTTTGTTGACCTGGCAGGTGACAATCATCTGGAAATTGCGCCAGAGCAGCGCCTTGCCTGTCTCTCCTGTAATGGTATTCAGCTTATTCCGGTGCTGCACGGAGCCGCAGCGCCAGCATTCACGGAAAACTACATATCCCATTTACGCGATGAAGTTGCTGGCCGCAGCGGGGTGTTTGCCAAAACTGCACTGCTGATTATTCATAACAGCATGCTGGACACCCTGATTAACAGCACAAAAGACGTCGCGGCACCGGGAGCTATCTGGCACCCCGAAACCTTCAGTCATGAATTGGAAAAGTTGATCACGACGGACAACAACCGTTCAGAGTTGTCGCGTTGCTTATTAAAGGATCAACGAACAACGGTACTGGATGAAGGTGCGACCGTATTTGGCTTCTCGTCGTTGTATCGCCTGCTGGATGACGGCAATCTGGATTTCTCCGAGCTATCGCTGTTTAAAGATGATGAACTACTGAATTTTAGCCAGAAACAGCTCCATACCCGACTGAATGAAAACAGGAAGTTATTTCGTCAAATCGAGGACAGCGTTGAACGCTACAGTGGGCAACTGGAGAACGTATTAACTGAATTCAGCGCCAAATTTATTCAGGAACATTTCAATGATAAAGACGACTGGCGCGAGCTTGATTTCGCTGTTTATCTAAACGAAAAAGAACAGAACCGCGAACAAAAACTGGTACTGGATGATATCACGGTCGAAAATGGCGTGATTTGGCAACGGGCGAAAAGCGCAAGTAAAGCAGGCAAGCGCGATATCAGCCTACTGGTACAGGTACCACCCGAACAATCGCAAACTGAGCTGGAGTTTTGCTTTCAGGGCAACGATCTTCAGGATAACCAGATAAAAATTGCGCATCATCGTCAGTTAAAAAAAGAGCGTTTCTGGCGAATTAGTCGTGCAGGGGGTAAAAGCTCCCGTATTATGGCGTCGGTTCCTTTCGATGGGAATCCCTGCTTCTTTAGCCTCGAACTGACTAATCGCAATAATTCAGCCGAAGAGTACAAGTTCCGCCTGTTACTGGTCAGACAAGGACAATTCTGGCTAGACGATATTCAGCATTGTTTCCGTATCGAGCCAGGTAAACCACAAATCACACTCCAACGCGAAGACAACGAACTACGAATCGCTGAGTCGGGTAGCCAAGTCTGTATACTGGATGAAGAAAATGGTGATATTGACTGCCAGCATTATGCATTGGTGAATTTTGAAACACTGGCAAATCAAAGCGATCTGATCCAATTTAAGCTTGTTTCAGGTGATTCTTGTCTGGCATTCAATATCGAAGGGCCGGGAGCCGAAGAAGGGTTAACCTTACCGCTACTTTTTGACCAGAGTCGTTTCAATAAACTGTTCAAAGAAGACGGGAATGCGTCCTGGAACCGATTGAAGGGTCGTATCATTCTTGATAATACCGAACACAAGGTTGTCGGTGTTCGCCAGCAGTTACTGGCGCTGGAAGCCTCATTAGTTGATCAACGTCTTTTGGGGACAGGAGATGACGATAGCGCGTTTGCGCTGGATGAACTCGTTGCCATCCACCCCGATCTCTATAACGCCTACGACCAATTATTCCTCTACTACCAGCGCTGCGGTACTTTACCTAGCCTAGTATCGTGGTCAGCAGAATACTGCGCGCTGGTAAGCCATATAGTGACGACCTTTGAACAGGCGCTTCAACAAATCGAGTTGAGCAGAGCGTTAACAGCGCAGGAAAAGCGCCTGCTGCATCTGGGTATTTGTAATGTCGACAGTCATGAACGTCTCTCCCCGTTGCATCCCCTAGTGTTGGCCTACCATTTACAACTGGTACAAACTATCTGCGCAGAGCAGGAACAATACGACTCAGCGTCATTTGCCACACTACCGACCATTACGCTTGATCGTCTGGTGGTGTCCGGCTTGATGCCATTCGTTTACCACAGTGAACACGAATACGCACAGTTGCAGCCGGTGGAAGAAAATCGCTTCTGGATCGATGTCGTTCCCCAGCGCCAGGTGAGCCACGATTACGTAAAACGTTTGGTAAAAGACAAGCTCAATGAATTTACCGAAGCCTACGCCCGGCTATTTCAGAGTCCCGGAAACAATGCATTGATTATTAATGCTATTAATCAGGGAACAGCGAAAGAACTGTTTCTGGGGTTAGTGGAATATTTTAAGCAGGAAAAAGAGCATGCTATTTCGGTGCATGTAAATTGCTACGATGAACGCCTGCTGCCAAATATGTTTGATCGCTTTGCCGAGAGTGGCAGCTATGAACAGCTTAAAAACGACCTTGACCTGAACCGCGGTGCGTGGCGAGCTGAGGCCGATATGCTGATTGACCTGTTACGCAGTCGGTTAACGTTCAGCAAATTTGTCCTGCCGTCAGAAAGCGACAAATTGGCCTATGCACATTTGGCGTTTTTCACCAATACAGCTCCGGTGGATTGCCGCCAGATCCGCATTGAGGATGCTGCCAGCGGTGTACTGTGTCATGGGCTGATTTCCGGAGAAGGAGCTGAAACACAGGGGGATGCTTACTTTACCGCGTTTGGCCTGCGGAATGTTGATACTGAATCTTACTGCGCTCTACGACTTGCCCGGTTAGTGGGCTGCCTGTGGCAGCCAGCGCGTCAGAGCAACAGTCAATACCACGGACAAGGGATTGGATTGGCCGTAAGCGGCAATTTTAAACAGCTACTCAATTATTCTTACAACAGTGCACTCTGGACCACCATTATTGACCCTAAAGTTACTCTTGACTTCTTTACTAGCCAGAAAGATGTTGTGCTGATCCACTATTCCGATCAGTACACTAGTTGTGCAGGCTACGATGCAGTGACGGTAACGAAGCAGGTCGATCTATTCCTCCGCCTGCTCCAGACCGAAAGCCAGTCCGGGCAATCTGCCGTTGATAGCCAGCATCTACTTGCCGAATTTAATGCTTTTAACGGTGAGTGGTTGCTGAAGATGTTGCGCTCCAGTGAAAAAGAGCGCAAAGAGAAATATGGCATCATTGGCGCGTATAAATTTGTACAGTCCATGCTGAGTGAGTCTGATATCTGCTGGGTACCGCTATCTGTAGCCGAAATGATTCGCGTATCTGGTAACGTCGGGCTAAAGATGAAGGAAAGCGATTTATCAAGAAATCTACAGGGGTACCGTAAAGGCGCAATCTCTGATGATGTGCTCTTTGTTGGTTTTAAAGAAAACCGTCTCTATTTACTGCCGCTGGAAGTCAAAACCGGCGCTCGACCAGATTACAACTATGCGGGCCAGCAGGCTGCTGAGCTTAAACGTTATTTACAGCAGGATATTCTGGAGCCGCATACACTGGCATCGCAACTTTATCGCGCGCTCTTTATTCGACAGGTGCTGATGCAGGTAGAGAAACTTCAGCTGTACGGTGTGCTGGACAGTGATAAGCTGGCTCCCCTGTTGGATCGCCGCGAATGGTGGTTGACCGGTGACTATCAGTTGGGTGAGTTAAAAGACTATGCTAATGGCTTTGTTGTTGCACATGTAGACAGCGGATCTTGCTTCGATCTCTCCTATAAAGAGACGACAGCGAATATCTTACAGATCGAAATTCCTTATTCATTACTATCCTCGTTAATCACTACCCGTGAAGGTAAATTGCCATTGGCTGAACGCTACCGGGTACCAGATAAATACCGTCTGAAGCCAGAGAGTGATGAGCACCCATCTCCATCAGCATCGGGAGTGCAGGTAACGACACCGCCAGACACACGACCTGATATTCCAAAGCCGACACCAGAGGTCAGCACTGTACCCTTACAAGTATTATTTGGTCATGACGCTACACGGCAAACCCCGTTATTCTGGGAACCGACCAACACCACGAAGTTTATGAATACCAACACAGGCATCATCGGTACGATGGGGACCGGGAAAACGCAATTTACCAAATCGCTGGTGACACAATTAATGCGTAACCAATCCTGTAACGTTGATGGAAAATCGATTGGTTTACTGATCTTTGATTATAAATCTGACTATGTGGACGAGGCTTTTCTGAAGGCTACTGGCGGTAAGAAATATCAATTATCGTAACTACCTTATAACCCTTTGTCACTGTTTGGTGATATGCCCATGTTACCCAGACATACCGCAATCGCATTTTCTGAAACAATGGGGAAAGCCTATAACCTGGGTGTGAAACAGCGTATGAAACTGGTTACGCTAATCATGGAGTGCTATGAATTAGCAGGAATAGTGCCTCATGATCGCTCAACCTGGAACCGTGTTGCACCGACCATAGAAGATGTGTGGCAGCGATATCTGGCTCAGGAAAAAGTAGAAGAAGACTCATTGTACGCCGCGCTTTATAACTTAGCTGGGTTTCAGATATTTGAAACAGACCCAGAGAAAATGACGAGTCTGTATGATCTGGTGGATGGTGTCACAGTTATCGAATTGGCTGGCTACTCATCAGAGATTCAAAACCTGGTGGTTGCGCTAACCCTGGATCTGTTTTATGCACAAATGCAAAAACGCGGCAAGCCAGTGATTCAGGGGGATTATCGTCAGCTCACCAAGATGATTCTGGTGGATGAGGCAGATAACTTTATGCGCCAGGACTTTTCCAGTCTGAGGAAGATCCTTAAGGAAGGTCGTGAATATGGTGTTGGAGCGATCCTGTCAACGCAGGAAATTACCCACTTCAAAACTGGAGAGAACAATTACGCTTCATATATTCTAACCTGGGTTATTCATCGTGTGTCCGAAATTAAAAATGCGGATATCAAGGCTGTATTCAACGTGGATGATAAGGGCGAACAGGAGTCGTTAATGGGGCAGATTCGGCAGCTTGAAAAACATTTCAGTCTGTATGTTGATGGGGATAAGCGGGTTAGCAAGATGCGAGATAGAGCGTTTTGGGAGCTTGTTTTTTGATTATTTTTGTAGATAGTACAAGGTTAGGGTAAAAAGCATGTCGAGAAATGATATGATACATTGGGTGAACTTGTGGAAAGATATCTTAGGATTATATCCAAGAATTATTCAGCCAAAATTTATTTTTATATCTTTGGTGACATTATTTGTATCAACCTGCGGAATATGGATTGGCCCATTATTTTTAAAAGATAATACGCAGTTGGGTTTTTCTATTTTTTCATTTATTATTACCACATTGGGCGTATTAGCCGCGGAGTGTTTATCCAGAGATGACGAGAACGAAAATCCTATTTCTTTATCTGAAAGGCACCGTAAACAAGTTAGAATATCTTGTTCAATATTTTTATGGTTCATATCATTTGTTTTTTTATTTTTTGGATTAAAAAATGACGTCAATTTCATGTTAATTTCATCACTTATTATAACTATAATATTATGGTTTTCCATTACCGTTGTTAAGCCTGATTTTAAAATCCCTGTAACTCCAGATTCATTAGTGTCTGATGAATTAAGGAATATGAGTTCTAATGATGAGCCAGGTGAGGGGCTATAAATGTCTAATTCTATTGAGATCCATGCAATTAAGGTCACCCAACCATACGGCGAATTCTTTCAGACGGTTATGTCTGCCGAAGATTTATTGAAATGTATTTATGTGAATCAGGCGGAAATGGATGATGGGGAAATATCTAGACTGGCCCCTTGAATCTCCAGACAACCAATATCACTTAAATAAGTGATAGTCTTAATACTAGTTTTTAGACTAGTCATTGGAGAGCAGATGATTGATGTCTTAGGACC
>NZ_JBJQJA010000041.1:0-10458 GCF_046487665.1 Escherichia sp. WS1152
ATGGCATCCGCATAGTGCACTGGGTTATCGCTCGCCACGGGAATATCTGCGGCAGCAGGCCAGTAATGGGTTAAGTGATAACAGGTGTCTGGAAATATAGGGGCAAATCCAATATCAGGTGTGCAGAGGAAAGAGTCTATGCCAAGAGCCTTAGACATAGCAAAATTCATAGACTCCGATGAGGCTGCATTTCCAAACTCAATCATACTCTCTGTCAATCATAATGAAGATGGTACACCTGCAAAGGAAGATGACAAATGGGAGTTTAAAAAAAGTGAGAATTGATTATATAAGATAATAATACCGAATATAAATCTAAGATTATGTTCTATTATCGATGGACAGCACAGATTATTAGGATTTAAGTATGCTAAGAATAAAGATATTCAATTACCTTGTTCAATTTATAACTCATTACCACCATCCAATCAAGCAACTATATTTTCAACAATTAATTTTAACCAACAAAAAGTTCCTAAAAGTTTAGCATATAGACTCTTTGGATACTCTCTTGATGATATATCCAGAGAGTATTGGCCTCCTGATTTGCTTGCTGTATATTTTAGTGAGAAATTTAATAAAACAGATGAATATCCTTTCTACAGACGATTAAAAAATAGAGTATTGAATGAAATTACTGAAAATGACTGGTCTATATCATCGTCTGTATTTATTGATGGTGTATTATCACTAATATCTAAAAACCCTCGTGCTGATAGATATACCATCAATGCAATTGATTCGGATGAAAAAGAAAAAGGAAGGGGCAGGCTTGATAATAAAAACAGCAAGGATAAAAGCCCATTGCGATGGTTTTATATAAAAGGCAATGATAAGGCGATAGAGCAAATATTGAAAATTTATTTTTCAGCGATAAAAGATCATTTTTGGGCTAATGTATGTATTGAGAAAGGCACAGTGTTAGTTAGATCTGTCGGTATTTCTGCATTATTTCAGTTTCTACGTAAAAAATTGATGGACATGCCTAAAATTAACAAAGAAAATATTGAAAAGCTGTGCTCTGCATTGAAAACTGTGAATCCTGAGGAGTTTACAAAAAATACAGAGTATACATCAACAACTGTGGGTCAGCGAAAAATATATGATTATTTAAACGAAAATGTCAAAACAGATTTTTAAAATTGACTAAATTTTGTTCAGGCCATCCATATTGTTAATTTGGATGGCCTAAAAATTCTTAATCTATTGATTTAATAAAGTTTAATAGACTCTTATGATTCCTTAACGCCGCAATCCCATCCTCCACATGCGCAGCCCATGCTTTAACCATATCCTTCTGAGCTAACTGCGGATAAAGCATCTTCAATACCAATTCCGTAGTCTGTAATGTCTCCCCCAGCCACGTAATCTTATCCAACACCAGCGAACCATCTAGTTTCCGATTATCCCGTTCTGATGAATAGCGAAACTCACTCTCCACCGAGCGGAAAAATGCCAATCGGGCAGCGACATTAGGTGTGATCCCTGTATACCCTTTCAATCTTTTAAGCTGCTCTTCAGTCTGACGATTCAGCACCATTCGATTCGGGAGCATCAGATAGCCTCCTTAGTTAATTCCCAGAAATAACCGGGCTTCAACGCTGATGATTTAGTATGCGTGTTAAATACTATCTCGTAAGCATGAGAAATATCATCACGTAATTGGTCAACAAAATAACGTTCATCCACTTCCGTATCGGTAGACAATAGCACCACTTGATGGCTGGCAAATGGGAAATAATGGTTAATTAGTTTATCCCGATGTTGTGAATCCAGACGTCCTAATGGCGTATCAATAATCACCGGCAAATCACGACCAGAAGTTTTTGCTAGCGCCTCAAGAATAGCAATGGCATAAATCTGCTTTTCACCGGCAGATAGTAACTTACGATTAATGACAGATCCCTTCTCATCAATTAACTCAACGTCAAATGTCTCTGGGTTAATATGAGCACTCAGTTGCATATCTTCTTTACGAGCCAGTTTGCGATAGGCAACTTCAAAGTTAGCAGATAGCGTCTTTACTCTCGCCTGAGTTAATACGTCGCTATACCGATCGAGTAAATTAATTGTTTCCTGCGCATTTTTGAAGGCGCTACTAAAGCCATGCTGACTGCGGGCCGCATCATGCAGTTTTTGCACCTGACGGACACAATCCAGTTGCTGTTGCTTAACCCGTTTAGCGTCTTCCAGCAATGAAAGATATTTTTGCCGCTGATTTTCACGCTGCTTATCAAGATCGCGCAGCTTTTCAAAAAGATCCATTAACTGCTCATCTTCCGGAGCGCGGGCAATATTGGCAGCGGCTTGCTCTAGTTGCTGTTCAATTTCTGCTAACTGAATACGGTAAAGCTCGAAGCGCTGCCATGCCTTTTTACTGTCCTGCTCTATTGATTGCTGGAGCATGCCGGCTTCACGTTCAGAAATATCAAACAACAAATCGCCCTTCGGCTTAGTTGCCATATATTCGTTCAGATTATCAGTAATCGCCTCGGCTGCAATTTTACTGGTAGTACGAGAGCGTAATGCAATATCGTTTCTGAGCTGGGCCAAAAATAGCCTTAACTCTTTTTCAAAGCTTTGAGCTTGTTTGATCTGCGTTTCATCAGCAATTTTTTCCAGCAACTCGGATAAAATATTGGGAGCTAGTGCATAAGGTAATGATCCATCACATTCCTGACGCAGTGCTTTTTCCAGGCGCTCCTTATCTTTTAGCAGTGTTTCAACTTTCTGCTTCTCCTGCGCTTTTGTCTGCGCAAATGCACCGCCCTGCGCATTCAACAAGCCTTCATAGCGAATAATGTCTTTAGACAGAAACTCGATTCTAGATTTGGCAAAATCAGCTTTTTCCAGCAATGCTTCTGTCTGACAAGCTAAGTCTCTACTTTGTTTTTCCAGCACTTCAATCTGCTGTTGCTGAGTTTCCGCTAACTGGCTGGATTGTTGGCGCTTAACGAAAATCATTAAGTCATTACGCAGTTTGGATATCAGATCCAGGCCCAATAAACGGCGTACAGCGGTGCGCAAAATATTGCCAGATTCATCTTCTGCCAGTTCCGCAATTTTTTCGCCATCAAAAAAGAACAAATCAGCAATACCATGAGGAATTAATTCATTAAGAAACCCCTGGCACTGATCATAATCCAGTTCACTGAGTGGTTGGCCATCCTTTTGTAAAGAAAGGCGATCTTTCTTGCCCTTTTTCCAAGTTCGCGTAACAGTAAACTCTGATTCCTGCCCACCCTTATTATAGGTAAAGGTCAGTTCAACAGCCGCCTCTTCCGGTTGCTCAATATAGTACGCACCTTTGTGAATCAACGAACTAAGATGCTCAATATAATCCTGTTGCTGAGTCGCGAGCCCAAATGCCAGCCGCCCATACAATGCCAGCCGGATAGCCGACAGAATAGACGTTTTACCTGCACCATTTAAACCGCCAAACAGCACAATCGGACGAGGGTTTACTTCATGTGGTCGCTTTCTTGGAGCCAGATCAATCGTGTGAGTACCGTTAAATACCCGAAAATTATGTAATACCAGTTGTTTAATGAGCACGTTCGTTTTCCTCGCCGACCAATACAGAGGATTCGCTGGCATCGACAATTCTGCGTTGTAAAACCTGAAGTTCAGCTTCCAGCCTGGTGATTTCTTCCTGGTGAATATCCCGGTCGTTACGTTTTTGTAGCGCTGCCTGCTGTTGTTGAATCTCTTCGAGACTGCCCCAATCCTGTTTTAAAATGGTGCCAAGTTTGTCAAAAATCCCCTGACGGCGACTTAATCCTTCCATTGAAACTTCCAGCTCAATCAATTTCATCACCATCTCTGGCACAACATCAAACCCCTGAGCTATCTGCACCAGCAAATCGGCATCGCTGGCGTCAAAACGTGATTGGTCGTCAACGACCCAATCCAGATCCCGCTGGTACACCTCACGGTAGATACCTGGTAGTGTGTCGTACCAGTCTGGTTCATTAGGATCCTTCAACCATTCTTGGCGGATAGCGTGCAGTTCCGACTCGGTGATTAACGTAATCCTGTGGCCCTGGGCGTTTAAATCACGCTCAATTTCCAGTAAGTCTTTTAACCATTGCTGGCGATATTTGAGCCAGTAGGGGCCTGGCACATGCTTACGCTCTGCACTGCGATCTTCACCGTCTTTAGCGTACTGATAGCTCACCTTACCGGTACGACGTTTATAGTTGCGATAGGTGTCTTTATTCACCGGATCGGTGGTAAACGCCAGCAGATCACGATATTTCAGCAATGGCGACATCCACTCTTCGCCATTTTTGATCAGACTTTCCATCGCTTTATCTTTGGTTACTACGGTACAGGTCCAGCATCCAAAGCGAGAGTTCCCACAAGAGGGGGTACTTTCGTCTATCACTAAGGGACACTCACCCTGTGCGGAAGAGTCCATATACAGCGTCCATAGAGGACGATTGTTTCCACCCCATGGGCTTTCCCATTCGTCGATATATTCAGGAGCATAGCGGAACGCGCCGCGCAGCAGTTTCCAGACGTCTTCTACATCCCAGGTATCAATAGGGGTATAGATAAACGCATTTGCCAGTGTGGTATGCCGGGCCAAGCGTGAGCCATCAATTTTGTGCTTTGCGATGACCTGCGCACGAGAGGCACTCTCACTACTACGTGAACCTAGGACAACAATTACTTCATCAAACTGGCTGACCTTTTCTTTAATAAAGTCACTCACCGGATTGATTTTCATGCGTTCGGTACACCAGCGAAAACTGCGGGTTGGGGCCGGATAACCTTTCCCCAGTAAATTGACCCAGAAGGTTTCATTAGTTTTAGGCGTTACCGCATGTTGAGTGATCGGCAGGCCATTACGCTTTGCGCCTGCCTCAATTTGCAACATCGTTTTCTTAATTAAATCTACTACCACTGGTGTTTCCACCAGCGTATCGGATGACACTACAAAAACATCTTTGTTGCGCATTTCCGGGGGCAGGCCAAGCAGGGCCAGATACACCAGCGTGATCACGGCGGAAGAATCTTTTCCACCGCTATAGCCAATTACCCACGGACGCTTATCCGCACAATAAATTCTCTGAACTTCAGAAATATATTCGGCCAGAGGGCGTCCAGAAAACTGCTCCTGATTAATAAAATCTGTGTATTCGGCCAAATCGTAGGCCTGAACTAATTTACTCATGAGACAACCATTTGGGCTTCAAGCTCCTGTTCTTCAGGAGTAAGCGGAATTGAGAGTGCGTTTTTTAGCGCATTGCAGGTGAGTTGGATTGCCGTACTGGTTTTGCTCAACTTTCCATGCTGCATCGCACGTTTGATAAGATCCGGATTATTTCTGCGCCAGTTAAACACTTTGAGTGCAGCAATTTTATCAGGCCACTGCTCTGGGTAATTTGTCAGCAGTGTATACCCTAGTTGTCCGAGTGCCTGCAAACCAATACCGTGAGCGTGAACATAGTCCTGACGTAGTTGAACCGGTGAAACTTCCTTTTTTGCGGCTAATTGCCAGTCCGGCATTACATTATAAATAGCTTGCCAATAGCGAGTTGCTATCTGGGTACATTCTTCAAAATCGCTCTTTTTCGGATCTTTTCCCAGCAACGCACGGGTAGCTTGCTTGATGCTGCTTAACGTAAATAATTTATTTGACCGCTGACTGATATTGGATTTTTCCAGCTCAGTCATTCCGACAAACGGCTCTACGGACATTGCCAGATAACGCGCCAAATTTGAACTGGCATCCCGATGATCATACAACGATGCCAACGACGGACTGGGGCGAATAGCATATTTATTCAGATCGGCAAACATCTGTTGGCTGCGTTTTAATCCTTCATCGACAAAAAACAGCACAGGTATGTTATCCTGCCCCAGCTCCGGGCGAGCGTCTAAAGCGTCTTCAATCGCTTTACGACGATGCTGACCGTCGTTGATCAAGATTTGCGCGTCCATTGGTACACATAACGTCCCTAGATTATTCGTGCCGGGAAACTCATCAAACTGGACGTCAACGGCAATGGATGCTGTTAGTGCAGAAAATACATAATCTTTAGGATTTTCAAGAAGATAACGAACCATTTCAGGGATGCGAGATTTATTGAGGGTGCGTTGCGCGCGCAACTCCGGAGGAACATCATTTTCATCAAAGCTAAAAATTTTGGGGATGATACGCATCGGACATGTGGCAATGTAGAAGGGGCGGCCTGCCTGAATGCCACGTATAGCCGGAAACGAGTAGCAGTAGTCTGCATCAACACTAGCCATGCTGTAATCCGTAAAATATTTAATGAATTAAGTTACGTGATATTTTACGTAACCCTAGATAGAAATTACAGCATTTTACGTAATGAATTGTGTACTATCTACAGATGTACTCGCCAATTAGCTCTATTCAATGGTCTTGCTGGTTGTTGCAAGTGGTGTTCATTATCATTTGTCAAGTAATATTTTATCATACGCATGTCGTCATTACCATCATTTAGGCTTTCAGCATCAGAGGGCACATGGCTGTATGTATTGGTACGGCTGGTCCGACTGTAGCGGTCACCATAGTCATATCGTTCACAACCAGTACAGTCTGATAACGAATACGCTCACTACGCACAGCACTGAACAATACCGGCAACAGCATGTCTTACATGACATTCGCTGTGCCATCCACCGGAAAACATTTTCAGATACCGGATGAGGTACCACTTCCATTGACAGCACGAGGTAACAATACTGATGGTAACGCTGACCATTAACCGTAAACCGCAGGGTATTTTCAGTAAGTCACCGGCAACGCCGCTGCAGGATAAAACGAACACTGCACACAACGTGAAGGCCAGGGAACGGATACCACAGTTGAACGATAAACAGAGCCCTGCTCTGCTGAAAAAACACCGTGGCGGCATATGACAAAACGCCAGCGTAAAAACCGTAAGCGTATTAATCGTCTTGTGGAACTCTGGCCTGAGTTATTCAACCGGGAAAAACCCCAACCGCTTAAAGTTGAGATACCTGACGACCTGATACAGGATATCGCCATCAGAGAACTGGCGTTTGGCGCAGGTGCATTACGCGCGGCAGTAGTTATTCTTTTGAATTATCTAAAAATAAATAGGATGCAGCCATGGATAAAATAATTTTCTGTCATCGCTCTGCTGGATATGGTTCTTCCCTGCTATTGGCGGTGTTTTCATTATCTTTTATTTCCAGCTCAGTGAATGCGGCTATTTCTTCTGATTGTTCGGGATCATCTTATTGCACTAATAAAACAATAGATGCCAATACTGCTGGATATATCGATAAATCTCCTGTTTATTTTTTAGGGAATACAGATCTTACTGTTTCTGCCAGCCAGGCCTTTAATAATAACAAAGGTACCTATGAGTTCAGAGAGAATACGCATGTAAAAGTCAACGCCGAGTCAGGATTAAATGGCGGTACATACACGCTAAGAGGCGGAAGTACACCAGGGAAAGTTGAAATCGATATCAATGCCAGTTCTGGTATAAACAATGCCAAGTTAACTGCTCTCGCTGGTAGTAATGGCGTAGTCAATGCCAATACTGAAAAAGCAATTAATGGCGGTAGTCAGATATTCAATGCTGGAACAACACTAAACATCAATGCAGCCGATGGCGTATTTAACAGCACGGGACTGACATTCACAGATGCGACACTTAATTTAAACGCATCCGATGCCTTTAGTAAAAATACGATGTCCTCTGGTAAAGTTGGCAGTGTTAAAGGAACGTCAACGGTTAATATCAATGCCACGGGGGGAATGTCTGGTGGGCAGTTAAACATTCAGGATTCCAGCGAGGTCAATGTGACTGGAAACGGTAGTGTCACTGGAGGCACGTTACTGTTCACTGGGAGTTCAGTATTAAATGCGGATACCGCTAATGCTATCGCGGGAGAAACGAATAATACGAATAAACAGATATTTCAATCTGGTACGACAATGAATGTGAATGCAGCCACGGCACTCAGTGGTGGCAATCAAACATTTAACGATGCAACATTAAATGTCAATGCCAGTCAAGGTATAAGTGGTGGATATCAGATCCTGGCAAAAAGCTCAGTCCTGAATACAGAAGCAGATCAGGCTATTATTGGAGGACAAATAAAATTACAGGATAATGCAGTATTTAATGCTAACGGTAAATCAACAATTACCGGGGGGATACAAAATTTTAACGATAATAGTATATTAAATGCCAATGGCGAAGATACCCTGTCTGGAGGCAGACAGAATTTTAGTGGAAACAGCATCCTGAATGGCAACAGTAAAGGGGCGATTTCCGGTAACAGCAAACAAATATTTAGTAACAATGCTATATTTAACGCCAATATCAGCCAGGCAGTTACTGGTGGCACATCTACTACATTTAAAGACGATGCTGTCATGAACATTTCAGCACAGCATGGTGTGGATGGCGGAAATTTATTATTTGATGGTAATTCGACATTAAACATTAATACTGCAGATGCCATTAATGGTGGCGAGCAGCGTTTTAAAGGGAATTCACTGATAAATCTGAATCATGAAAACTCGTTATATAATACAACATTGAAACTAGAAGGAAATGCCAGTGTCAATATAAACGCGGATAATGCTTTGAATTATACTGACCATATCGTTTTTTCAAAAACGTATGACACTACAACAGGCAGTATACTGGATGTTAACGGACACTCCCTAACCATTGGTAGTATCAGTGGTAATGATACCAATGCGGTAATCAAAAATAGTAGTGCTCAGGATGCCATTCTGACTACCGGTTTGTATGATTATGGTGTGTTTGCCGGGCAAAGTTACCAATATGATTCTTTTCTACAGCGTGGCGCGATGCGTGCAGATGCTGTCGTCAGCAGCGCATTGGGAGATATTACCCGTCAGGCTGGACTGGCGCTAATACCACAGTTTGCTGACAGACTCGTTCCGGAACCCAGTGGAATGGCCCAAAATGGCCAAGGGATTTGGGTACGTACCCTTTACGGACAACAGGAAAATCAAGGTGACGGAGCCACAAATGCGGCATGGAATGGCCACGTAAAAGGTATCCAAATTGGGGCTGATTTATGGCCTGCTGATGAAGACAGCAGTCATAAACTGGGTGTTTATGTGGGTTATCTCGACAGTAATGCTAATGTATCGGGCAAAACCATTTACACCTCGAATGCCCAGCTTGGAAGCTACCAGCTCAATACTTACGCTACAGGTTTATACTGGCGTTATACAGCAACCCAGGGCTGGTACACAAACACCACTTTACAACTAGCCCGGTATTCTGGACAGGTAGAATCGAATAACAGTACACGTAAACCTGATATTCATGGTCGTGGGCAGATTCTGGCTTTTGAAGCGGGCTATCCGCGAGTACTAAATGAGGCGCTGACACTGGTGCCACGAATTTCTGTATCCTGGCAGAAAGTTAAATTAGATGACTATCGTTATGATGATTTAAACGTTAATAACGATCTGGATAATCAGTTAACCGCCTCCGCTGGAGCTCGTTTGTACTGGAATACTATGACGATATCCGGGGTCCAGTGGTCCCCCTTCCTTGATGCAGAGCTGAATAATCAACTGACCGCCAGAGACAGAAATAATGTTACCGTAGGCAGTACGGGATACCAGGATTCATTACTTACATCCTATAATGGTTCTGCTGCAAAAATAAGCGGCGGCGTGACCGTAAAGCTGAATGATTATACAAATTATTATATCAAGGTTGATTATCAAAACGGTCTTAGTGAACGATCCGAAAAGACCTGGCAGGGAACAACAGGGGTCAGTTTATACTGGTAACTATTGGCCATTATTAAATAATTTAAGGAGTGGCGATGAAATATATCATGCTGTTTCTCATGGTAATAATGCTAAATGCATGTGAATCAGCTCAAAATTTTAAACGTCCAGAATTATCTCAACAAAACTGTGATACATGTAACATTGATGATGCTGACAGCCCAATCTTTGATGATTAATACGCAAAATCCATGTTAACACTTACCTTTCGGAGCACCTTCATCAACGTGCTCCGCAAATAAATATCCTCCGGCTATGCCGGAGGTTTTTCAAATGCGCCTATAAGGCTCTCTTACCAGCCACGCCCTAACAGGCGCACACGATCTGACATTTGCATCCAACTTCGTTACTTACGGCCCGTAAACGGGCTGTCCGGATAGGGAATCGATAACTGCTCTCCCATTTTATCCTCTTCAAGCTAGTACTTTATGTAATCCTGTATTTTCGCCGTGTTATTACCCACCGTACCGACGTAGTACCCTCTGCACCAGAACTCCCTGTTCCTGTATTTGAATTTCAAATCCCCAAACTGCTCGTAAAGCATCAGACTGAACCGCCCCGGGTTTCCTGGAGAGTGTTTTATCTGTGAACTCAGGCTGCCAGATCATCGTTTCCGATGGAAGCATAATAAGCTTTTTCTGCTTCTGCCGGTGGGATAT
>NZ_JBJQJA010000042.1:0-9721 GCF_046487665.1 Escherichia sp. WS1152
CACCACCCCGTCAGTAGCTGAACAGGAGGGACAGCTGATAGAAACAGAAGCCACTGGAGCACCTCAAAAACACCATCATACACTAAATCAGTAAGTTGGCAGCATCACCCGCAGGACTTAGGTGCCGTAGCCTTAGTACCAAAAGGCGATACCTCTGGCGCTGACCGTAAAGGTCTTTTCAATCGTTCATTGTTCAAATATGACCAGGAAAAAGATATTTATATTTGCCCGATGGGTGAAGAACTTCAGAACCGATTTACGATGGTTGAGGATGGTTTAGAACAGCAAATGTACTTTAACAATATTGCCTGTCGCGATTGCAGTCAGCGGTCAAGGTGCACCACATCAAAACGCGATCCGAGGCGTATAAAGCGCTGGGTTCATGAAGCAGAAATGGAAGACATGCAAGCCAGGCTTAATGCATCGCCACAAACAGCTGTCGTGCGAAAGCAAACGGTAGAGCATCCGTTCGGGACAATTAAGATGTGGATGGGAGCGACTCACTTCCTGACGCAACGGTTTAAAAACGTCAGCACAGAAATCAGTCTGCATGTACTGGCTTATAACCTGAAGAGGATGATGTCCATCTGGGGGGCCGAAGGATTGGCCATTAAGCTGCGAGAACGATGCAGCTAGCGGCAGTGGCCGCTTTAACTCCTAATAACTGGCCATTAGTACTCCATATCAAGCCACAAAGTCTCGTTTTGCCTCAACATACAAATCACTGCGAATACAGCCCATATCAGGAATATCTTGCATCCCTGCTGGTGTTAGTCCTCAGATACTGAAAAAACCGAGTTTTTACACAGCCTGGGCACGAAGCGGACCGCCTGAAGCGCAGCAAGGTCTGCTTTGAACTCACAGCGAAGAGCAGAATATACCGGGAGATATCCTCTTTCATGAGTTGGCAGCCTCTCTCGCATAATATCGAAAACACGGGAGAGGCCGTTACAGCCGCCGTTAGTTAGCACGGAATTCCTGGACGGTATCCCATGCCACCTGCTGCAGCGCTTTGGCGGTTTGCTCGGTCATATCGCTGTCGGCAGGCAGTGCGCCGCCTATCGGTGACTGGTCATACAGCGTGGCGAACAGCACGCTGGCAGCCAGATAGGTTCCCGCCAGCGAGGGGTGATTTCCATCGCTATGATACAGATTGATTTCAGGATGCGTCTTAATTGCGTTACTGAAGGCCAGCCCGACCGGCGCGACGTATCCCCCGGTTTTACTGGCTATATTCAGATAGGCTTTCTCCAGTTTTTCAGTTTGCTCGGGTTTATCCTTGCTGGCCCAGGTCATAAAATAAACCACACGCGAGCCCTCTTTGTGAGCCATATCTGCCATCTTGACGGCGGACTCCGTGAAATAGTGACGCGAATCTTTTTTAGCGGAAAAAGGCTCTGTTGAATTCCCCTGAAATATCACCACGTCCCATTTTTGCAGCGTATTCTGGAATTCAAGATTCGGAAGGTGCCAGCCTAAACGTCCAGAAGAAATGGTGATTCCCCGGAACATATAGTCTTTAGCGCCATTCGGTAACAGCGAACGGCTGAGATCGCGCAGTCGGGTATTTATATTATTGTTATAATGTGTATATGAATTTCCGTAGAGCGCAATGGATTTATTGACTCCGCTCAGTTTATCCTGCGGTTTGGCTGCAATAATCGTATCGGCCTGCGCGTCGACCATCAGCGCCAGTCCTGCCAGCAACAACATGATTTTTTTCATTATTCTTTCCTCAGAAGTCGTAGCGCAACCCGACGATAATGGCGTCATCGTTGACCTTCTCGTTTTTACTGGCCAGCGTATTAAGGTAAGTTGCTGATAAATACACATTCTTAGCTAAGGTTAGCTGCGATTCAATTCGCCAGCCCTCGTGTTCGTACACATCCTCGTCGGCTTCATCCAGGATGCTGTACCCGCCAAGCACTTTGAATTCTTTGGTGAATTGATAGGAGGCAACGGAATCGAAACTCGTATAGTCATTGTCAGATTTATTGTCTCTTTCTATGGAGACCTTACCCGCCGTTACGGCTAATGACAAATCGCTATAATCGAACTGCAGCCCGCCCATTACCTGGCTGTGCTTCTTGCGGCCGTCGGTGGTTTTTACGCCGTCCTGACGGTTATATTGACTGACGGCAATCGCCGGTGTGATTTTTACGTCGCCGAATTTAATCATCTTGCGATAACTGGCCATCATGCCGTTATCAAGTGCATCGTTGTCGCTATTGCCATTTCCAAAAACGTAAGCCAGTTGCACCTGATGCCCGCTAAAATCACCGTTCCATTGCAGGGTGCCATCCTGACGGTTAAATTGGTAAGAATCGTCAATAGTGGTAATACCGTAGTTATATACGTTTGGCGTAAAGTTTTTATATTTGTCCGTCATGCGCATGACCTGATATAACGGGTTTTTAGTACGACCGGCAATCAGCTCGCCATATTTAGCATGAGAAAGCCCCAGATAGGCGTAACGGGCGTCGAGATCTTTATCTTTGGTTTTATTATCATCTTTTTCAGTACGAACCTGCCACTCCAGGCGACCGACAAGTTTAGTATCTTCCAGTAAAGGGAGGTCGCGGGTTAAATAAATCCCTAAGCGCCCCCCTATTTGGCTACGGGAGTCATCATTTGCGAATGATGCTTCTCCATTCGCTAACTGCCACTCAATACGCCCGTAAATATCCAGCGTGGTGGCTTTATCCTCATAAACGCTAATCGCCAGCGCTGACGTGCTAGCCCCAGATAAGGCAATGAATAATAATGTTTTGGCTTTAATGCTCATGCTGTTCTTCCCCTTTAAAAAATAAATATGTTCGCCCTTGATGCAGGATTAAATAGTTGTTATCAGGCGCCATTAATTTTTAGTTACATTAATGCAGAGCGAATACGGGAATTGCGTTTTCTCATAATAAAATGTGATTTTACGCACATAAAATAGGGCTTAATGGCTGGCGTTGTTATTTGTGAAGATTTCATTGAAAATAAATAATAGCGATTTAATTGATTCTCTCCGAACTGAGATATAAATGGCGAATTTATGTTAATCTCATCACGTTTTTCATATTGTGATCCCCGGAACATATGGGAAATGCATATTCCCCTGTTTACGCAGTGAGAATTGCTCCAGAATACTCGTTACGCAGTTAAATTTGATTTGAATGATATGCTGTTATCAGCGACGTACGTCACAGGAGTTTATAATGCCAGGCAGTCAAAGTTCGGTATTTGATTCAGAATTGTATTCCTCTCTCTTCACGCAGCCGGAGATGAAATCAATCTGGTCCGATGATAATCTTCTTCGCTGTTGGCTGACCTTTGAAGCAACCATCGCGCATGTGCAGACTGAGTTAGGTATTATTCCCCCTGAAGCCGCCGCGGAAATTTCCGCCGCCTGCCAGACGCTGAAAATAGACTGGCCGCGCCTCGCCAGGGAAACGCGTTCCGTCGGTATGGCGATTAAGCCTCTGGTTGATCAAATTGCCGATGCGGGTTCCCCTTTGGTCAAAAAATACCTTCACTGGGGCTGCACGACTCAGGATCTGCTGGATACCGCCCTGGCCATGCGCATGAAGCAAACCCTGCAATTACTGCGCAGACAGTTGGTGCAGTTGGGCGAAACGTTGAAAGCTATGGCGCTTGAGCACCGACATACGGTGATGGTCGCCAGAACGAATTCCGTCGATGCTTCCGCCACGACGTGGGGGCTACACGTCAGCAGCTATCTGTCCGAGCTAACCCGCCACCTTCAGCGCCTGGATCGCCTCTACCCGGCAGCGACTACCGGCCTGTTTGGTGGCGCGGTCGGCAACCTGGCCTCCGTCGGCAGCCAGGGAATGGCGATACGTAAGCAATTAATGGGCGCGTTAGGGTTGTCATGCCCTGTCGGTATGAGCAATGCCAGTCAGGATCATGTAGTCGAAGTGGTGCAGTTTTTTGCCCTGGTGCATGGCACGCTGTGTCGCATGGCCAACGACGTTGAAACGCAGGGCCGCACGTCCGTGGGCGAGTTGCGTGAAGGCGAAGGCGGTGGAGGATCCAGTACGATGCCACACAAGACGAATCCCCGCGCGAGCAATATGATCCAGACGCTTTCCCGCATGGGCTGGAACTATGCCTCTGGTGCAACCAGCCTTCTCGATCAGTGTGACGTGCGTGCTGCCTCCGCCCGCGTACTCAACTGGACGCTGGTACCGGAGTCGGCGCTGGCCTTGTCGGCCAGCCTTGAACGTGCTGTCCGGTTAATTACGCATCTGGTGGTGGACAAAGAGAAGATGCGCAGCAACTTCGCCGCTTCAAAGAACTTCATTATGTCGGAATCCGTCACCATGGTATTGGCTGAGAAAATCGGGCGTGGTGCCGCTTACGATCTGATGAAAGCGTTATTAAAAGACGCAGACGGCTCTAAAGACCTGTTGCAGTGCATGCTGGAAAATCAGACCGTTATTGACGCGCTAACTGAGTCGGAGATTGTTGCTGCTTGCGATCCATTGTCTTATCTGGGCTGCAATGACGCGCTGATCGAAGAAACCGTCATAGCCTTCGACGATTACATTCATGTCCGGACGGCGTAGTCCAGAGCCATTCGCTTCCTGCCGAAAGCAGGTGTGCCGACAGGAAGCGGTCATTATCCAGGAAGAGGTGAAAAGGTTTCAAAAAAGACAAACAGTTCCTCCAGTTGCTCGAAATTGCCCTCGCCTTCGCCTTTTTCATAGGCCAGATGCAACACCAGCTCAATAAAAAAGAAACCTACGATGCGGCTTTTGAATACGGATTGCGTATCGCTCGGCAACACAAACTGCAGATTACAAAATTTGCCGTACGGGTTGGACTCCGAGTTAGTAATCAGCACTACCGTCGCGCCTTTTTTACAACACCATTCGGTAACGCGAATCACTACCCGGTTAAAACGGTAGTAGGAGAAAACGATCAGCACGTCCTGATCCGTAACGGTCAGCAATGACTTCGGCAACTCCCCAACGTCCATAGAAAGCAATGTAACCCGATCGCGGAAATATTTAATCAGCGTAGTAAAATGTTTCGCCATCGCATAGGAAGACGCGGGACCGATTACGTATATATGTCGGTTGGTATTCAAAATAATGTCGATAAATTTATCCAGACTGTCAATATTGATATTATCTTTAAAATTCTCGAACAAGGTCGTAACATTCTTATTAAATTCGGAAACAATTTGTTCCGTGGTAATCTTTTCTTTTACCTGAATGCGTGATGCCAGCTCAAACGGCGGCACCATTTTTTGCAGTGTCAGCGTATTTTCCAATGCCCGACGGAAGTCAGCGTAGCCGATAAATCCCAGCTTATTTAAAAAACGCCCAACCGTTGCTTTACTCACCATTGCATTGCGGGCAATGTCGA
Organism: Escherichia sp. WS1152; assembly: GCF_046487665.1. Lineage (NCBI taxonomy): Bacteria > Pseudomonadati > Pseudomonadota > Gammaproteobacteria > Enterobacterales > Enterobacteriaceae > Escherichia > Escherichia sp. WS1152. The sequence continues at coordinate 5,380 of NZ_JBJQJA010000042.1, forward strand.
TGATGCCGTGAAAAGGGAGTTCATTAAAATGTTCACGCATATACGCGTCAAGACGGTGTTCTGACTCGGTTAGTGAACATAACAGCACGGTTTTTGAAATATAGTCCTCTAATGTTAAAGGGGTATTTTTTTTCATAATTGTCGTCCTTACACACTACGGATAAAAAGATACTATATTCAGTATAGAGAATAACCTTATCACATAATAATGCTATGCTATAGCCTTCCGTAAAGTGATTGACATATTTCCTGTTATGAGATCATGCGCACAAACCCCAGCGGGAAAAGCAATTTCTCATAGCTCACATTACCCTGATTCGATCATGATTTCATTACGGCATCAGTCTCTGAATTTATAGAGAATTAGGCGATCTAAATATAACTAGCCGTCATATATAGGAAAACAAAAGGACGATCTCATGACCGCATTTGTAATCGCAATCGTGATCACTATCATTGCAGCATGGTTAATCATCAAGAACTTCCAACCTCAGACGGTATTGCTGCTGGCTGGTTTGTCTTTACTGACCATTACTGCTGTCTTCTATCCTGATAATAGCATTCTCTACGGTAAGGCTAAATCAACCGGTTCCACCTGGCTGGATATCTTTACGTTTGCCAAAAATTCACTCTCCACACAGATCGCCGGTATCGGTTTGATCATCATGGCCGCGGGCGGCTTTGCCAGTTATATGGATCATATCAAAGCCTCCAATGCAATGGTGAACGTCTGCATTCGTCCCCTGCAAATCATCAAGGCGCCCTACGTGATCCTGGCTGTGGGGTATATTTGCGCACAGTTGCTGCACGTCGCGATTTCCAGCGCCGCCGGGCTGGCGATGATGTTATTAGTGACGTTCTTCCCGGTGTTGGTACGACTGGGTGTCAGTAAAGCAGCGGCGGCGGCGATGATCGGTCTGTGCGCCTTTATGGACTTAGGCCCGGCGGTCGGCACGGCCAACCTGGCGGCTAAACATGCCGGTATGGAAGCCGCCGTTTACTTTGCGCACTATCAGATGCCGGTGGCTGTTGCCGTTATGTTGGTAGTGTCGGTGCTGATTTTCTTTACCGCCAAATATTATGACAAGAAAGATGGTCACGTGATGACCAGCCAGGTGGCGGACGACACGACGCCTCAGAGTGAGGATAGCGAAAAAGTGCCGGGGCTGTATGCTTTCCTGCCTGTATTCCCTGTGATTCTGGTGCTGGTCTTTAGCCCGTTGGTCATCTCCACCATTAAAATCGACGTAGTTACCGCCATGATTGTCGGCACAATACTGGCGTTCGTCTGCGAACTGTTCGTTAAACGCGACTTCCGTGCCTGCTGTAAAGGTGTACAGGTATTTTTTAAAGGAATGGGCGGGATGTTTACCAGCGTGGTTTCATTGTTAGTGTGTGCGGATATCTACGCGCAGGGAATGCAAAAAATCGGCGCGGTGGATTACCTGTTGGAGATGGTGCAGAACGCGGGCTTTGGCTTTGCCAGCATGACCGTGGTGATGACGCTGCTGGTAGGTATAACCGCTGTACTGACGGGCTCCGGGGTTGCGGCATTTTTCTCTTTCTCCGGCATGGCGCCTGCTATCGCCACTAAATTTGGCGAAAGCGCTGTACATATGATTCTGCCGATGCAACTGATGGCTGGAATGGGACGTTCCATTTCTCCCGTCGCAGGGATCATCATTGCGGTCAGCAAAGCCGGTGAATGTTCACCGTTCATGATAGTGCGCAGGACCTTAATTCCGGCGCTCGGCGGCATGCTTACCATGTTGCTGGCTAACTACCTGTTGTTCTGAAGGACGTGTCGTCAGTGCGATGCCATTAAATCCAGAGAGCCAGGCGAGAGTACTTTGTTGTCAACATCAGTTAGCCGGACGTAAGTTATGACCCACGAAATCACAGACAATTTACTTTATATCCCTTATGCAGGCCCGGTATTACTGGAATCCCCGCTGCTGAACAAAGGCAGCGGGTTTACTGAAACAGAACGCGCAATGTTTAACCTGAGCGGGCTGTTGCCCGCAGCGGTTGAGACGATTGAAGAGCAGTCGCTGCGGGCCTATCAGCAATTCCTGGATATCAAGTCGGATATTGCCCGTCATATCTTTCTGCGCAATATTCAGGATACCAACGAGACGCTGTTTTATCACCTTGTGAGCAAGCACCTGGTGGAAATGATGCCGATTATTTATACCCCGGTAGTCGGACATGCGTGTGAACACTTTTCCGACATCTATCGCCGCGCCAGGGGATTATTCATCGCCTGGCCGGACCGGCATATGATCGACGAAATATTGCATAACGCCACAAAGCAGAATATTTCGGTGATTGTCGTCACTGACGGGGAGCGGATCCTCGGCCTGGGCGATCAGGGAATTGGCGGCATGGGGATTCCTATCGGCAAACTTTCGTTGTACACCGCCTGCGGTGGTATTAAGCCGTCGCATACGCTGCCAATCTTATTGGATGCGGGAACGAACAATTCCCAATTGCTCAATGACCCTTTGTATATGGGTTGGCGTCATCCGCGCATCACCGGCGACGCATATTTTGAGTTCGTCGAGATGTTTATCCGCGCGGTTAAGCGCCGTTGGCCGGACGTGCTATTACAGTTCGAAGATTTTGCCCAACAGACGGCGATGCCGCTGCTGACCCGCTATCGTGATGAGATCTGCTGTTTTAATGATGATATCCAGGGTACCGCAGCGGTGACTTTGGGATGCCTGATGGCGGCAAGCCAGGCCTCCCAACGTCGGTTATGTGACCAAACGGTAGTCTTCCTGGGCGCGGGATCGGCCGGATGTGGCATTGCCGAACATATCGTCACGCAGATGGTGGCTGAAGGGTTGACCGATGAGCAGGCCCGTTCACGCATTTTCATGGTGGATCGCTTTGGCCTGCTTACGGACGATCAAACTAATCAGGCTCCTTTCCAGTCACCGCTGGCGCAGCCGCGGTCGCGTTTGGCGAGCTGGGGCGGTCAGCAGGAGGCGTACTCGCTGATGGACGTGGTAAGCCAGGCTAAACCGTCCGTTCTGATTGGCGTCAGCGGGCAGCCAGGACTATTCAGCGAAGCGGTGATCGGGGAAATGTATCGTCACTGTTCGCAACCGATAGTTATGCCACTTTCCAACCCAACCTCGCGCGCAGAGGCACGGCCGGAAGATATTCTGCGCTGGACCGATGGTAACGCGTTAATCGCCACCGGCAGCCCGTTCGAGCCGGTAAGCCACGGGGGAAAATTGTATCCTGTTGCACAATGCAATAATGTTTATGTCTTCCCTGGTGTGGGTCTCGGCGTGATGGTTAGCCGTGCCACACGCGTCACGGATAACATGATGATGGCGGCCAGCCGCACGCTGGCAAGTTGTTCGCCGCTGGTGCGCGACGGGCGTGGTCCGCTGTTGCCCAGTATTAATGACATCCGGCAGGTGACGCAGGCCATCGCCCTTGATGTTGCTCTGGCTGCTCAACGTGATGGCGTCGCCGTAAATATCCCGCAGGAAACCTTGCAACATAACATTTCGAGCGGATTCTGGGAGCCGCAGTATCTTCAGTACAAGCGCACCTCATTCTGATAAGCAGTCTGTAGCGGGAAGATCTTGATACCGTTGGTAACGGCGGTATCAATTCCGTAAAAGCCGCATGGCCCGTATCTGTTCCGAGTGTATCCGGTGTTATGGTAGCGCAATCGTCACCGGGCATAGCGACCCGGCAGATTCATACACAGTTTCGTCTCCTCGGCATAGAAATGCGGCAGGTTCCGCTGATAGTCAGACGGCGTTACACCACAAAGCATTTTGAAATCTTTGCTGAAATGGGCCTGATCATGGAAATCGAGGTCACAAGCAAGGGTGCGCAAATCGACCACGCCGTGATGGATGCGCCGGCACGCTTCATTTACTCTGAGAATACGGACAAACGATTTCCAGGAAACGCCAATCCTCTCCTGGCAGAAGCGGTTAATGTGCCGGGCGCTGTATGACGTCATCTCGGACAAGCTATTAAGACGAATGCCCCCGTTCAGCGGGGAAGCATGCGTCAGTACCTGACGCAGCAGCGGTTTTTCCTCCAACACAGCGAAGGTGGAAGTTGAGAATAACTCCTTAAGCAAAGGTAGCCCGCAGAAGTATACTGAACGCTATAAAGAATGTAGTGGAGATGCTGGTTGTGAACAGCAGATCCGTAAGGATATGGCGAAAGAATCGGCGGAAAATGTTCTTAAGTTGAAGTCGGTGATGCTGCCAACTTACTGATTTAGTGTATGATGGTGTTTTTGAGGTGCTCCAGTGGCTTCTGTTTCTATCAGCTGTCCCTCCTGTTCAGCTACTGACGGGGTGGT
>NZ_JBJQJA010000043.1:0-6744 GCF_046487665.1 Escherichia sp. WS1152
CATAACCGAAGGCAATGATGAAGAAAGGCTCCTGACTCATTGGCATTTCAGTGATATGGAAATTATCTTTTCCACGAAGTGTCTGAACACCATAATAGCAATCATCCGGAACTTCACGCTCACCAAGGAAATCGCTTTCAATACGAGACATAATTTTCTAACTCCATTTTTCGAAAACAATGTGACAATAACAAATTGTTTTCATAAAACACTTATCCAACATTAAGAATGAATACTTATAATCACCAGATGACATAACCATTACCATCTAATGGAATATATTTAAACTAATAAGATAAACTTAAAACGTGATATCAAGCACATTTTTATAACGTTAAAATTAGTGGGTTATTTAGCAATCAAATATAACCAGTAAAAGCCCGAAATATGCAGATAACGCTGCACTAATATGATTAAGATCAAAAAAAACAATTCCGCAATCAAACTTATTATTAATGCTGATTTTTTAAATCATGATTAAGTAGAACTATTTTATAATAGCATCCCGGTTTGGTCACATCCTTCAGAAAAACAACCTGTTTACCACCATAGAAAACCTATATCTCTGCTAGGTTTTCCAGCGTTGTAGATATAGTCACTCATGGTGATTCTTATTAAGATAAGAGTTTTTACACGGGAATGTTATTGCACTTCTAATTGATAAATCTTGGAATAGAGTAGAAAACGTAATGTTTCCACTCCATCTTCCGCTTTAATGGTTTGTAATTTGAGTTAGATCATGGATTTTAACATCCATTATGATTAATTATTTTTAGATGATTTGATCACTAAATCGTCTTTCAGGGTGTAACGGCATTAATCATCACAAGCTAAAAAAACGCCATACTGTAATGGAGTCTGTATTTTATGTTCAATCATGCAAAGGCTCTTCATAATTATCATTTCTCTCTTGGAAAAATGACAGCCTGAACATAGCATAAATTCACGTTCTTCAGAGTCAGAAGGTGTTAATAAACTGTCCCTAAAATCTGGAAAATGTTGAAGAAGGCATCTCAATGGATATTGTCGAACGCTTTATCAATTATACAAAAATTAATACCACTACCTCACGAGAAAACGGCGCAAAAGGGATCATGCCTTCATCTCCTGGTCAGATGAAACTTGCGAAATTGTTGGTGAGTGAACTTGAAGCATTGGGTATGGAGGATATTATTCTCAGAGAGAATGCTATCGTAACAGCAACACTCCCTGCAAATACTGACGAAACAATCCCCGTCGTTTCCTTTTTTGGACATCTGGACACCAGTGCCGAACAGACAGCCGATACAAAAGCGCAACGATTACCTTATAATGGGGGCGATCTCTGTCTGAACCCTGAACTGAATATTTATTTGCGTGAGAGTGAATTCCCGGAGCTCAAAAATTATATTGGCGATGATCTTATAGTGACAGATGGTACCAGCCTTCTGGGGGCCGATGATAAAGCGGCGCTGGCGGCCATAATGAACGCACTTCAATTTCTGATTTCTCATCCTGAAATCAGGCATGGAGAAGTTAAAGTTGGGTTTGTGCCAGATGAAGAGCAGGGGTTACGGGGGGCCAAAGCCTTCGATGTTTCAGAGTTTGGCGCAGATTTTGGCTACACTCTGGATTGCTGCGGTATTGGAGAATTTGTTTACGAAAACTGGAATGCGGGTGATGCAGAAATTATCTTTACCGGCCAGTCTGCACACCCTATGTCAGCGAAAGGCAAGCTTAAGAACTCTCTTTTGATGGCTCACAAATTCATTTCGATGTTGCCAGGAGGAGAAGCGCCTGAATATACAGAAGGACGCGAAGGCTATTATTGGGTGAAACAGTTACAGGGAAACAGTGCCAGAACTGTACTAAAACTGGATATACGAGATTTCAGCGAGGAAGGATATCACGCCCGGAAGACATTTGTACGCCAGCTTGCAGAAAGTGCTTGTGCATTATGGGGAGAAGGAAGCGTGATCTGCCAACTGAGCGATCGGTACGCCAATGTCTTTAACAGTCTGCAGGGAGAGGGGCATTATCCCATCGACATTGCACTGCGAGCTTACCAACGATGTGGTATTACTCCGACACCGGTGGCGATGCGTGGAGGATATGATGGCGCTGTTCTTTCACAAAAAGGATTACCCTGCCCGAACATTTTTACCGGCGCACATAATTTCCATTCTATCTATGAATATCTTCCAGTCCGTTCACTTCGGGCGGCAAGTGATGTGGTTATTGCCATCATTCAGGAGACATTCAATGGGTTCACCACAGGGAATCGTGAGTCATGATTAAAGTTGTTATCGCGCTTCTTGTTATCGTGATAGTTGCTCGCTTAATCCTGAAAGGATATCGTGCAGAACCCGTGCTTTTTATTGCCGGGCTTGCGCTGATGGTTTGTACCTGGTTTACCGGTTGGGGCACAGTGTTACCGAAGGGCGTGTCCGGTACAGGAATTAGTTTTCTTGATCCTTTCGAAGTCATGCGCAATTTATTCAGTACCCGTGCGGCTGATCTCGGTCTGATGATTATGACCCTGATGGGATTTGCGCATTACATGGACCATATCGGTGCGAATGAAGCGGTTGTCCGTGTGGTAACCCGGCCATTACGGACATTACGTTCCCCCTATGTTCTGCTTTTTTTCTCTTATCTTTTCGCCAGTCTTCTTCAACTGGCTATCCCCTCAGCTACCGGACTTGCTGTTTTACTGATGGGAACCATGTTTCCTATTATGCTCGGACTCGGGCTGTCAGCAGCGTCTGCCGCAGGGGTAATTGCCACCTCTCTTGGTGTGGCGTACACACCGACAGCCATTGACGCCATACGAGGCTCTGAAGCGGTAAATATGGATGTGGTGGAGTATGTTGTCTATCATCAGGGGCCTGCTGCTCTGGCGACTGTTCTGATTGTCGGTATCAGCCACTTTTTCTGGCAGAAACACTGTGATCGTAAAGCTGGAACATTACCTCATGAAATTGGTACGACAACGGTCATAAAAGCAGGCAGTACGCCGGCTTATTATGCTCTGCTACCTATGCTACCGATCCTGATGGCCGTTGGCTCATCGGAGATTTTTGTCACCGGAATTAATCTCAATATCATTACGATTGTTCTTATCTCAATGGCAATTTGCATGCTGATCGAATGGGTCCGTAAATGTGATCTGAAAGCTGTATGTGACGGGTTTACCCATTTCCTGAAAGGAATGGGGACAGCATTTACCGGCGTGGTGGGCTTACTGGTGGCCGCAGGTGTGTTTGCTCATGGGATTAAAAGCATTGGCGCGATAGATCAATTAATTTTGATGGCAGAGCACGTTGGGTTACCCCCTTTTGCGATGGGCATCGTTTTTGCTCTGGTTACACTGGCTGCAGCTGTCATTATGGGATCGGGCAATGCGCCATTTCTGGCTTTTGTTGAACTGATACCACAAATCGCTGCCAGCATGGGCGTGAATGCCATATCGATGATCCTGCCTATGCAGCAGGCTTCCCATATGGGGCGTGCGATGTCTCCCGTATCTGGCGTGGTTATAGCGGTTTCCAGTGGAGCAAATATAACTCCCTTCGAAGTGGTAAAACGCACTGCTTTACCCCTGATAGTTGGTTTTGTTTTTCACTCTGCGATTATCGGTATTTTTTATTAACTTGTTTTAGATTGTCATCCTCCACGCCCAGAAGGATGTGGATTCCTGCTAATCAGGCTATTGCCGGAATCATTTCGGTGGGCTCCTGCTTAAACAAAAGGCCTGACTGCACCATCTCTTTACAGGCAAGTACGGCGTGCCCTGCAGCTAAAATATTACGGGTGCCGTTTACATCGGCGCTCGTTGCATATGTGCGCCGGGCATGGCGCGTAGCGCCGTGACTGGCGCTGTTCTTCAACTGTGGTGGCTGAAGAACGACTAAGAGGTGAAAGTCCTCCACACACCCGGTGAGGGGAAGTGTTAGCGGAAGGCAAGGGTGTTCATCGCGAGGTGAAATCTGAAGGAAGCCGGATGCAAAATGCTGGCCTGACGAACAGGAAGCGGTTAAGGCGGCGCAGCAGGGTAAGGTGGCACAAATCACCAAAGCCCGATACTCACACGGAACGCTGTGACGTAAAGCCGACAGGCATAAGCAGGAAAGTCGCGTGAATTACCCCGGGAGATCTGTCGCCCTGCCAGTGTGCTACCGGTGCCGTGAGGCGCCGGGATGGGGCGGCAGAAGTCAGCCGACGCCGTAGTAGTGCTGCAAAACCGGCAGCATGAAGGGCCGAACATGATTAACTGTGATTAGGACATCCGAACCCGATGATGATTAATGAAGCACACGCGCAGGCAACTGCGGCCAGCGGCAGAGGAGACGGACAGTATCCGTCAGGGCTGCATGATGGCGCTGAAATCAGCACGGCGGCGGGTGGGCAAACGAAAGCGGAAGTGCCGCTGACGATGGAAGCGGTGATAACGAGAGAAAACCTGATGCTGGCTTATCAGCGCGTGGTGGAAAACAAAGGTGTGGCGGAGTTGAAACCGTGGCTGAAGAAGAACTGGCGCAGCGTATGGCAGGTATTGATTGACGGAAACTACCAGCCGCGGGCAATACGCCGGATGGATATCCCGAAGCCGGATGGCGGCGTGAGAACCTTAGGCATCCCGACGGTGGTGGACAGGCTTATCCAGCAGGCGATAGCGCAGCAGTTAAGCGCCATCGTGGACACAGCTTCTGCCGCTACGCAGACGACTGCAACATCTACGTAAGCAGCCGGAAAGCGGGCGACCATCTGCTGAAGGACATCAGGGCGTTCGTGGAGAGCAAACTGAAACAGAAGGTGAATGAGAAGAAGAGCGCGGTGGCGCGCCCGTGGGAGCGGAAGTTGTGGGCTGACAGTGACGGACCGTGCTGCTTCACCAAACGCCTTGGACGGCAGGCGGAACTTGGATCGTTACGTACTTGAAAAGTGGATCAACAAGAGGGTTCAACGAGACTGGGGAGTTATATTTCTTTCTCAAGGTCCGGCATTTATCTCTTCCACATGAAATCTCGATATAAAGTCAGACACGGATGTCCTACTGAAAGCGGGGGGAAGTATGGTGATAGAGGTCAGCGGGAACCTATCCATAAAAGTCACTCATTACACTAAAAAATATGTGCATATTATTTGCGTGCAATTAAATTTTGCAAAATCGAATTAGCATAATTTTTTTTGATAGAAGTCAAATAAACATAATGGAAAAAGTTTAAATATTTATATTGTATAAACTTCAGACAAAAGGAGGAGTTATGAATAAAATAAAAGGTATAACAGTAATGGCAGCCTTCGCATTGTGTATAGGATATGCTCACGCTGAATCTCAAACGCCAATACGCCTTGTAATTCATGGTGGAGCTGGCACCATAACAAAAGATACTATTACACCTGAACAAGAAAAACAATACAGAGAAAAGTTAACAGATGCACTAAATGCTGGGTATGCTGTGCTTAATAGTGGAGGAAGTAGCCTTGATGCTGTTCAGCGTGCAATTAATGTTATGGAGGACTCTCCCCTCTTCAATGCTGGAAAAGGCGCTGTCTTTACTCATGATGGCAAAAACGAACTTGATGCTGCAATTATGGATGGAAAAACCAAAATGGCCGGAGCCGTTGCAGGAGTGACGACCATAAAAAACCCTATAAACGCTGCTTATGCAGTTATGACTAAAAGCCCTCATGTATTAATGATCTCTAATGGTGCGGAACTATTTGCAAAAGAGCAAGGCTTAGTTATGGTTGAGCCAGCATATTTCAAAACTGATTTCCGTTGGCAACAGCTACAGAACGCTTTAAAAGACGAAAAAATAACCCTTGATCATAATGGTAAATCAGCATCTCTTTTACTCCCCCCAAAGAACTACGACTATAAATATGGAACTGTTGGAGCAGTCGCGTTGGACAAAGATGGTAATCTGGCAGCTGGAACATCAACAGGAGGTATGACAAATAAACGTTACGGACGCGTAGGTGACTCGCCAATAATTGGAGCAGGAACCTATGCCGATAATAATACCGTTGCTGTTTCTGCTACAGGTACTGGAGAAATGTTTATTAGAACTTCAACTGCATACAATATTGCTGCTCAGGTGAAATATAAAAATACACCATTGAAAGAAGCAGCTCAAAATGCGCTTGATGAAGTTAAAAACATTAATGGTAGTGGTGGTGTCATTGTTCTAGATAAGAATGGTAATTATACTATGAGTTTCAATACAGAAGGGATGTATCGTGGAACTATCGGCAACGATGGTAAAGCTATCGTATCAATTTATGAACAATAGATAAAATATTTTATACATCGTCTTGCCCTTAAGGCCCATTTTAAAAGCGGGCCTTTATTTAATAAATATTCTTAACGCCTCCTTATTTCACAGCTAAAAGAAGAGTAATTCTTAGACTCATTAACCGTCTCTCTACCGAGACGCTTACCCATATCCAGCCCGTACCCTGCAGAAATACCGCGATGTATAGCGTTTCTGTGTCATGGTGAAAAGTACAGGAGGAAATTATAAATTCTGGGAATATCCCTGGTTATAACATTTTGTAATACATTAAGTGATATCATTATTTATGATGTAAAAAGGGGCCTGCAATAGCCCCTGAAAAATCAGAAAACCTTCATTTTATACCTGCAGCGGGTAATGACTCCAACTTATTGATAGTGTTTTATGTTCAGATAATGCCCGATGACTTTGTCATGCAGCTCCACCGATTTTGAGAACGACAGCGACTTCCGTCCCAGCCGTG
>NZ_JBJQJA010000044.1:0-6588 GCF_046487665.1 Escherichia sp. WS1152
AGCCGAAATGCCTGCCGTTGCTAGACATTGCCAGCCAGTGCCCGTCACTCCCGTACTAACTGTCACGAACCCCTGCAATAACTGTCACGCCCCCCTGCAATAACTGTCACGAACCCCTGCAATAACTGTCACGCCCCCAAACCTGCAAACCCAGCAGGGGCGGGGGCTGGCGGGGTGTTGGAAAAATCCATCCATGATTATCTAAGAATAATCCACTAGGCGCGGTTATCAGCGCCCTTGTGGGGCGCTGCTGCCCTTGCCCAATATGCCCGGCCAGAGGCCGGATAGCTGGTCTATTCGCTGCGCTAGGCTACACACCGCCCCACCGCTGCGCGGCAGGGGGAAAGGCGGGCAAAGCCCGCTAAACCCCACACCAAACCCCGCAGAAATACGCTGGAGCGCTTTTAGCCGCTTTAGCGGCCTTTCCCCCTACCCGAAGGGTGGGGGCGCGTGTGCAGCCCCGCAGGGCCTGTCTCGGTCGATCATTCAGCCCGGCTCATCCTTCTGGCGTGGCGGCAGACCGAACAAGGCGCGGTCGTGGTCGCGTTCAAGGTACGCATCCATTGCCGCCATGAGCCGATCCTCCGGCCACTCGCTGCTGTTCACCTTGGCCAAAATCATGGCCCCCACCAGCACCTTGCGCCTTGTTTCGTTCTTGCGCTCTTGCTGCTGTTCCCTTGCCCGCACCCGCTGAATTTCGGCATTGATTCGCGCTCGTTGTTCTTCGAGCTTGGCCAGCCGATCCGCCGCCTTGTTGCTCCCCTTAACCATCTTGACACCCCATTGTTAATGTGCTGTCTCGTAGGCTATCATGGAGGCACAGCGGCGGCAATCCCGACCCTACTTTGTAGGGGGAGAGCGCACTTACCGGTTTCTCTTCGAGAAACTGGCCTAACGGCCACCCTTCGGGCGGTGCGCTCTCCGAGGGCCATTGCATGGAGCCGAAAAGCAAAAGCAACAGCGAGGCAGCATGGCGATTTATCACCTTACGGCGAAAACCGGCAGCAGGTCGGGCGGCCAATCGGCCAGGGCCAAGGCCGACTACATCCAGCGCGAAGGCAAGTATGCCCGCGACATGGATGAAGTCTTGCACGCCGAATCCGGGCACATGCCGGAGTTCGTCGAGCGGCCCGCCGACTACTGGGATGCTGCCGACCTGTATGAACGCGCCAATGGGCGGCTGTTCAAGGAGGTCGAATTTGCCCTGCCGGTCGAGCTGACCCTCGACCAGCAGAAGGCGCTGGCGTCCGAGTTCGCCCAGCACCTGACTGGTGCCGAGCGCCTGCCGTATACGCTGGCCATCCATGCCGGTGGCGGCGAGAACCCGCACTGCCACCTGATGATCTCCGAGCGGATCAATGACGGCATCGAGCGGCCCGCCGCTCAGTGGTTCAAGCGGTACAACGGCAAGACCCCGGAGAAGGGCGGGGCACAGAAGACCGAAGCGCTCAAGCCCAAGGCATGGCTTGAGCAGACCCGCGAGGCATGGGCCGACCATGCCAACCGGGCATTAGAGCGGGCTGGCCACGACGCCCGCATTGACCACAGAACACTTGAGGCGCAGGGCATCGAGCGCCTGCCCGGTGTTCACCTGGGGCCGAACGTGGTGGAGATGGAAGGCCGGGGCATCCGCACCGACCGGGCAGACGTGGCCCTGAACATCGACACCGCCAACGCCCAGATCATCGACTTACAGGAATACCGGGAGGCAATAGACCATGAACGCAATCGACAGAGTGAAGAAATCCAGAGGCATCAACGAGTTAGCGGAGCAGATCGAACCGCTGGCCCAGAGCATGGCGACACTGGCCGACGAAGCCCGGCAGGTCATGAGCCAGACCCAGCAGGCCAGCGAGGCGCAGGCGGCGGAGTGGCTGAAAGCCCAGCGCCAGACAGGGGCGGCATGGGTGGAGCTGGCCAAAGAGTTGCGGGAGGTAGCCGCCGAGGTGAGCAGCGCCGCGCAGAGCGCCCGGAGCGCGTCGCGGGGGTGGCACTGGAAGCTATGGCTAACCGTGATGCTGGCTTCCATGATGCCTACGGTGGTGCTGCTGATCGCATCGTTGCTCTTGCTCGACCTGACGCCACTGACAACCGAGGACGGCTCGATCTGGCTGCGCTTGGTGGCCCGATGAAGAACGACAGGACTTTGCAGGCCATAGGCCGACAGCTCAAGGCCATGGGCTGTGAGCGCTTCGATATCGGCGTCAGGGACGCCACCACCGGCCAGATGATGAACCGGGAATGGTCAGCCGCCGAAGTGCTCCAGAACACGCCATGGCTCAAGCGGATGAATGCCCAGGGCAATGACGTGTATATCAGGCCCGCCGAGCAGGAGCGGCATGGTCTGGTGCTGGTGGACGACCTCAGCGAGTTTGACCTGGATGACATGAAAGCCGAGGGCCGGGAGCCTGCCCTGGTAGTGGAAACCAGCCCGAAGAACTATCAGGCATGGGTCAAGGTGGCCGACGCCGCAGGCGGTGAACTTCGGGGGCAGATTGCCCGGACGCTGGCCAGCGAGTACGACGCCGACCCGGCCAGCGCCGACAGCCGCCACTATGGCCGCTTGGCGGGCTTCACCAACCGCAAGGACAAGCACACCACCCGCGCCGGTTATCAGCCGTGGGTGCTGCTGCGTGAATCCAAGGGCAAGACCGCCACCGCTGGCCCGGCGCTGGTGCAGCAGGCTGGCCAGCAGATCGAGCAGGCCCAGCGGCAGCAGGAGAAGGCCCGCAGGCTGGCCAGCCTCGAACTGCCCGAGCGGCAGCTTAGCCGCCACCGGCGCACGGCGCTGGACGAGTACCGCAGCGAGATGGCCGGGCTGGTCAAGCGCTTCGGTGATGACCTCAGCAAGTGCGACTTTATCGCCGCGCAGAAGCTGGCCAGCCGGGGCCGCAGTGCCGAGGAAATCGGCAAGGCCATGGCCGAGGCCAGCCCAGCGCTGGCAGAGCGCAAGCCCGGCCACGAAGCGGATTACATCGAGCGCACCGTCAGCAAGGTCATGGGTCTGCCCAGCGTCCAGCTTGCGCGGGCCGAGCTGGCACGGGCACCGGCACCCCGCCAGCGAGGCATGGACAGGGGCGGGCCAGATTTCAGCATGTAGTGCTTGCGTTGGTACTCACGCCTGTTATACTATGAGTACTCACGCACAGAAGGGGGTTTTATGGAATACGAAAAAAGCGCTTCAGGGTCGGTCTACCTGATCAAAAGTGACAAGGGCTATTGGTTGCCCGGTGGCTTTGGTTATACGTCAAACAAGGCCGAGGCTGGCCGCTTTTCAGTCGCTGATATGGCCAGCCTTAACCTTGACGGCTGCACCTTGTCCTTGTTCCGCGAAGACAAGCCTTTCGGCCCCGGCAAGTTTCTCGGTGACTGATATGAAAGACCAAAAGGACAAGCAGACCGGCGACCTGCTGGCCAGCCCTGACGCTGTACGCCAAGCGCGATATGCCGAGCGCATGAAGGCCAAAGGGATGCGTCAGCGCAAGTTCTGGCTGACCGACGACGAATACGAGGCGCTGCGCGAGTGCCTGGAAGAACTCAGAGCGGCGCAGGGCGGGGGTAGTGACCCCGCCAGCGCCTAACCACCAACTGCCTGCAAAGGAGGCAATCAATGGCTACCCATAAGCCTATCAATATTCTGGAGGCGTTCGCAGCAGCGCCGCCACCGCTGGACTACGTTTTGCCCAACATGGTGGCCGGTACGGTCGGGGCGCTGGTGTCGCCCGGTGGTGCCGGTAAATCCATGCTGGCCCTGCAACTGGCCGCACAGATTGCAGGCGGGCCGGATCTGCTGGAGGTGGGCGAACTGCCCACCGGCCCGGTGATCTACCTGCCCGCCGAAGACCCGCCCACCGCCATTCATCACCGCCTGCACGCCCTTGGGGCGCACCTCAGCGCCGAGGAACGGCAAGCCGTGGCTGACGGCCTGCTGATCCAGCCGCTGATCGGCAGCCTGCCCAACATCATGGCCCCGGAGTGGTTCGACGGCCTCAAGCGCGCCGCCGAGGGCCGCCGCCTGATGGTGCTGGACACGCTGCGCCGGTTCCACATCGAGGAAGAAAACGCCAGCGGCCCCATGGCCCAGGTCATCGGTCGCATGGAGGCCATCGCCGCCGATACCGGGTGCTCTATCGTGTTCCTGCACCATGCCAGCAAGGGCGCGGCCATGATGGGCGCAGGCGACCAGCAGCAGGCCAGCCGGGGCAGCTCGGTACTGGTCGATAACATCCGCTGGCAGTCCTACCTGTCGAGCATGACCAGCGCCGAGGCCGAGGAATGGGGTGTGGACGACGACCAGCGCCGGTTCTTCGTCCGCTTCGGTGTGAGCAAGGCCAACTATGGCGCACCGTTCGCTGATCGGTGGTTCAGGCGGCATGACGGCGGGGTGCTCAAGCCCGCCGTGCTGGAGAGGCAGCGCAAGAGCAAGGGGGTGCCCCGTGGTGAAGCCTAAGAACAAGCACAGCCTCAGCCACGTCCGGCACGACCCGGCGCACTGTCTGGCCCCCGGCCTGTTCCGTGCCCTCAAGCGGGGCGAGCGCAAGCGCAGCAAGCTGGACGTGACGTATGACTACGGCGACGGCAAGCGGATCGAGTTCAGCGGCCCGGAGCCGCTGGGCGCTGATGATCTGCGCATCCTGCAAGGGCTGGTGGCCATGGCTGGGCCTAATGGCCTAGTGCTTGGCCCGGAACCCAAGACCGAAGGCGGACGGCAGCTCCGGCTGTTCCTGGAACCCAAGTGGGAGGCCGTCACCGCTGATGCCATGGTGGTCAAAGGTAGCTATCGGGCGCTGGCAAAGGAAATCGGGGCAGAGGTCGATAGTGGTGGGGCGCTCAAGCACATACAGGACTGCATCGAGCGCCTTTGGAAGGTATCCATCATCGCCCAGAATGGCCGCAAGCGGCAGGGGTTTCGGCTGCTGTCGGAGTACGCCAGCGACGAGGCGGACGGGCGCCTGTACGTGGCCCTGAACCCCTTGATCGCGCAGGCCGTCATGGGTGGCGGCCAGCATGTGCGCATCAGCATGGACGAGGTGCGGGCGCTGGACAGCGAAACCGCCCGCCTGCTGCACCAGCGGCTGTGTGGCTGGATCGACCCCGGCAAAACCGGCAAGGCTTCCATAGATACCTTGTGCGGCTATGTCTGGCCGTCAGAGGCCAGTGGTTCGACCATGCGCAAGCGCCGCCAGCGGGTGCGCGAGGCGTTGCCGGAGCTGGTCGCGCTGGGCTGGACGGTAACCGAGTTCGCGGCGGGCAAGTACGACATCACCCGGCCCAAGGCGGCAGGCTGACCCCCCCCACTCTATTGTAAACAAGACATTTTTATCTTTATAAAACAATTGGTTGGGGATGTTTGAGCGCAATTAACAGGCAGCCAAAACTGGCAAAATGAGCATGCCTATGAATAAAATGTTGTACGTAAAACTCGAAGGCAATTTTAGTATGAAAGAAAAGGTAGTTGTTGATAAAGCGATTTCACTCCATACCGAATCATTCGGCGACCCGGCCCATGAACCCATTATCCTGATCATGGGGGCAATGGCGTCTGCGGTGTGGTGGCCTGATGAGTTTTGCTCCCAACTAGCCAAAATGGGTCGCTATGTGATCCGGTACGACCACCGTGATACCGGGAAATCAACAAGCTATGAGCCAGGTCAAGCTCCATATTCCGTTGAAGAATTAGCAGATGATGTGGTTCGCGTCATTGATGGTTATGGTCTGGAAGCTGCTCATTTAGTCGGCATGTCTTTGGGGGGATTTCTTTCCCAGCTTGTAGCTCTCAAGTATCCGAAACGTGTGAAGAGCTTGACGCTGATTGCTTCAGAACGGCTTGCAGATGCAGATCCTGATATGCCCGCTTTTGATCCTGCCATCATTGAGTATCACCAACGGGCGGAATCGCTGGATTGGTCTGATAGAGATGCTGTCGTCGCGTATCAGGTCGGAGCGTGGCGAATCATCTCAGGTACTGCGCATGCTTTTGACGCTGAGAAGATACAAAATATCGCTGAGTTAGATTTTGATCGCACTCCGAATATCCTGACAACATTCAACCACACTACTTCAGGTGGTGGCGAGAGATCGCTCGAGAGATGGCTCGGGAGATTAAATGAGATAGCTGTACCAACTTTGATCATTCACGGCACGGAGGATCCTGTACTTCCTTATGTGCATGGGTTGGCACTGAAAGATGCGATTCGTGGTTCAAAAATGCTGACACTCGAAGGCACGGGACATGAGTTGCATCATGAAGACTGGCCGAGGATTATCCAGGCGATTAAGGGGCAAACGTCATAGCTATCGGTTGCACCGTACAACAAGTTGCTGCACCGTAAAAATTACTCGCTGCGCTCGCAATTTTCCGGTGAGCAAGGCGTTAAACATCATGAGGGAAGCGGTGATCGCTGAGGCATGTTCCGCGTCCTTGCAATACTGTGTTTACATACAGTCTATCGCTTAGCGGAAAGTTCTTTTACCCTCAGCCGAAATGCCTGCCGTTGCTAGACATTGCCAGCCAGTGCCCGTCACTCCCGTACTAACTGTCACGAACCCCTGCAATAACTGTCACGCCCCCCTGCAATAACTGTCACG
>NZ_JBJQJA010000045.1:0-4534 GCF_046487665.1 Escherichia sp. WS1152
CCATGTCGCATTTGTTCAGGAACACGATGATGTACGGAACGCCTACCTGACGACCCAGCAGGATGTGCTCACGAGTCTGCGGCATCGGGCCGTCAGTCGCAGCAACTACCAAGATCGCGCCGTCCATCTGAGCAGCACCGGTGATCATGTTTTTAACATAGTCGGCGTGCCCCGGGCAGTCTACGTGTGCGTAGTGACGGGTCGGGGTGTCGTATTCAACGTGAGAAGTGTTGATGGTGATACCACGAGCTTTTTCTTCCGGCGCGTTATCGATCTGGTCGAATGCGCGAGCAGCACCGCCGTAGGTTTTAGCCAGTACGGTAGTGATTGCAGCGGTCAGCGTTGTTTTACCATGGTCAACGTGGCCGATAGTACCGACGTTAACGTGCGGTTTTGTACGTTCAAACTTTTCTTTAGACATCGATTGTCCCTCTAAGACACGGATAAATCGGTGATATCACCACATCAACCAGGCAACATGCCCGACTTGTTGAATGCAATAAACAGAAGGAAAAAACAGGGAGGAGAAAAGAAGTGGTGCTGATAGGCAGATTCGAACTGCCGACCTCACCCTTACCAAGGGTGCGCTCTACCAACTGAGCTATATCAGCACATCTTGGAGCGGGCAGCGGGAATCGAACCCGCATCATCAGCTTGGAAGGCTGAGGTAATAGCCATTATACGATGCCCGCATCCTGGAACTCGGCTACCTGATTTTCATTCTGCACTGAATATCGAGAGAAGCTCTCTTTATTCGAGCCGGTAAGCGAACTTATCGTCTCGGGCTACGCCATCGCGTGGCCGAAATTGGTGGTGGGGGAAGGATTCGAACCTTCGAAGTCTGTGACGGCAGATTTACAGTCTGCTCCCTTTGGCCGCTCGGGAACCCCACCGGACTTGATGGTGCCGACTACCGGAATCGAACTGGTGACCTACTGATTACAAGTCAGTTGCTCTACCTACTGAGCTAAGTCGGCATCAAGTAGCGCGCATTCTATGGAGACATGCGAGTTCATGCAACTAAAAAATTGCATAATTTGTTTTATTGGTCACATTTTATGCGACACGATGAAGAAACAGCCGAATGGAGGGCAGATTAGCACACTTTTTCAACATCATTGTGCTCAACAATGCGCTCCTGCTAAACCATAATTCTTTTTATCAGATGGAATATCTGTCACATTGCTTTTCAACGATAGCTTCCTGGGAGAGATTTTTTCTTATTATTCCTCCCCATCTGGTGTTACCCTCCTGCCCATTAACCCATTCAACAGAACTGTGACGCGCCATGGCAAATATCGCTTTGCCGATAGAGCTATGACCGCCAGAAACATGCTTATGAGTATAAAAGAGCAAACGTTAATGACGCCTTACCTACAGTTTGACCGCAACCAGTGGGCAGCTCTGCGTGATTCCGTACCTATGACGTTATCGGAAGATGAGATCGCCCGTCTCAAAGGTATTAATGAAGATCTCTCGTTAGAAGAAGTTGCCGAGATCTATTTACCTCTGTCACGTTTGCTGAACTTCTATATAAGCTCGAATCTGCGCCGTCAGGCAGTTCTGGAACAGTTTCTTGGTACCAACGGGCAACGCATTCCTTACATTATCAGTATTGCTGGTAGTGTCGCGGTGGGGAAAAGTACAACCGCCCGTGTATTGCAGGCACTATTAAGCCGTTGGCCGGAACATCGTCGTGTTGAACTGATCACTACAGATGGCTTCCTTCACCCTAATCAGGTTCTGAAAGAACGTGGTCTGATGAAGAAGAAAGGCTTCCCGGAATCGTATGATATGCATCGCCTGGTGAAGTTTGTTTCCGATCTCAAGTCCGGCGTGCCAAACGTTACAGCCCCTGTTTACTCGCATCTTATTTATGATGTGATCCCGGATGGAGATAAAACTGTTGTTCAGCCTGATATTTTAATTCTTGAAGGGTTAAATGTCTTACAGAGCGGGATGGATTATCCACACGATCCACATCATGTATTTGTTTCTGATTTTGTCGATTTTTCGATATATGTTGATGCTCCGGAAGACTTACTTCAGACGTGGTATATCAACCGTTTTCTGAAATTCCGCGAAGGGGCTTTTACAGACCCGGATTCCTATTTTCATAACTACGCGAAATTAACTAAAGAAGAAGCTATTAAGACTGCCATGACGTTGTGGAAAGAGATCAACTGGCTGAACTTAAAGCAAAATATTCTACCTACTCGCGAGCGCGCCAGTTTAATCCTGACGAAAAGTGCTAATCATGCGGTAGAAGAGGTCAGACTACGCAAATAATTTGCAGGGGAGCTAATGCTCCCCTTTCTTATTTTTCTGCACTACGCAGGGATATTTCACCGCCCATCCAGGGTTTTATTATTCCGTCCTGCTCAAGCAATAAAGCGCCTTGTTTGTCTATTCCGCGTGAAATGCCAAATATTTCTTTATCACCAATGATAAGTTTCACTGGGCGATTAATAAAATTATCCAGCTTTTCCCAGCGCGAAAGATAAGGTGCCAATCCTTCTTGTTCGAAGAGTTCCAGCGCCGCGCGTAATTCACGTATTAGCATGGCCGCCAACGTATTACGATCGAGATTGATCCCCGCTTCCTGCAGCGTGATCCACCCCTGATTAACGACACTCTCTTCAACACGACGCATTGCCATGTTGATCCCGGCTCCAATGACTATTTGCGCCGCATCGCCGGTTTTGCCAGTCAGCTCCACAAGAATGCCTGCCAGCTTGCGATCCTGCAGATAGAGGTCATTAGGCCATTTGACACGAACTTTATCTGCTCCCAGCTTGCGTAATACTTCCGCCATCACGATACCGATAACCAGACTTAAACCAATCGCCGCCGCCGGGCCTTGTTCCAGACGCCAGAACATCGACAAATATAAGTTTGCGCCAAAAGGCGAAAACCATTTCCGCCCCCGGCGACCACGGCCAGCCTGCTGGTATTCTGCAACGCAGGCATCGCCCGATTTAAGCTCTCCGATACGATCAAGAAGGTACTGATTCGTGGAGTCAATAACTGGCAGCACGGCTACACTACCGCCATCCAGCTGACCCAATATCTGTTCAGCATTAAGTAACTGGATGGGCTCAGGCAGGCTGTATCCTTTACCCGGAACGGTAAAGACATCAACGCCCCAGTCACGCAGTGTCTGAATGTGTTTATTAATAGCCGCCCGGCTCATTCCTAACGTTTCACCCAACTGCTCACCTGAGTGAAATTCGCCATTCGCTAACAGCGCGATTAATTTCAGTGGCACGGTGTTATCCTTCATGAAATTGTCTCCACTGCGCTCACTTCACCTGATGCACCAATAAAGCGGACTTCAGGCTCAAGCCAGACATTAAATTTTTCACCCACTTTTTGTCTTACATGGTGTGCCAGTTGCACCACATCTTCGCTTTTTGCATTGTCTTCATTAATGAGAACTAACGCCTGTTGACGGTGCACCGCAGCCCCACCCATTTGCATCCCTTTTAGCTGGCACTGATCGATAAGCCAACCTGCTGCCAGTTTTACTGAACCATCCGCCTGGGGGTAATTTGGTGCTGTTGGAAATTGTGACAGTAATGCTTTAGCCGTTTCGGCAGATACAACAGGGTTTTTGAAGAAACTACCGGCATTGCCATTCACTTTTGGATCAGGGAGTTTGGTGGTGCGCATATGACACACCGCATCAAATACTTGCTGTGGCGTTACTGTTGTAGGATCCAGACGAGTTAAGTCACCATACGTTAGTACAGGTTGCCACTCTTTTGGCAGACGCAGACCTACGGCTACAATGGCGAAGCGGTCCTGGTATTCATGTTTAAAAATACTGTCGCGATAGCCAAAACGGCACTCTTTGGCAGTTAAGCGCACTTGCTTGCCTGTCGCCAGTTCAACACAATCAACATAAGCGCAAACTCGCTGTAATTCTACGCCATAAGCACCAATATTCTGGATAGGTGATGAGCCGACACAACCAGGAATTAATGCCAGATTTTCCAGACCAGGCATACCTTCCTGCAAAGTGTATTTTACCAGGCGATGCCAGTTTTCTCCGGCTCCTACATGTAAATACCACGCATCAGGTTCATCATGAATTTCGATACCTTTGATCCGGTTGATGATCACCGTGCCGCGATAGTCTTCCAGAAAAAGTACATTACTTCCTTCACCCAGAATAAGAACGGGTTGCCCTTCTGCGGTTGCATGCTGCCAGGCATTGAGTAGTTGTTGTTCGTCTTCGGCACATACAATGTGCTGAGCATTATGATCAATGCCAAATGTGTTCCAGGGTTTTAAGGAGTGGTTCATAGCTGCTTTCCTGATGCAAAAACGAGGCTAGTTTACCGTATCTGTGGGGGGATGGCTTGTAGTTATGACGACAGGGAGAGTTTGTAGAAACGCAAAAAGGCCCAGTCTTCCGACCGGGCCTTCTGCTTAATTTGATGCCTGGCAGTTCCCTACTCTCGCATGGGGAGACCCCACACTACCATCGGCGCTACGGCGTTTCACTTCTGAGTTCGGCATGGGGTCAGGT
>NZ_JBJQJA010000046.1:0-4505 GCF_046487665.1 Escherichia sp. WS1152
TGGCATCCGCATAGTGCACTGGGTTATCGCTCGCCACGGGAATATCTACGGCAGCAAGCCAGTAATGGGTTAAGTGATAACAGGTGTCTGGAAATATAGGGGCAAATCCAACGCCACAGCACCTGTCCTTAATGACATTAACTGTTACTATCAACTTGCAGGCGAACTGCAGTCACGCTTATTAAATGGAGTGTATCAACGGAATCTTCCCCACAAACGCAATGTCGTCAGTGCAGAGAAGTATTGTCTGGAGATCTGGGAAAACAAACTTTTCACCAGAAGTGTCCTGGAGTTTGACAGTTCAAATGGTGTTCTGTACGCGCTGAAACATAAAAGACACTATCGCCGGGATAAGATGATTGGAAGGGTTGAAAGTCGGTATATCAAAGACATTTGCGAATACCAGATGCAACTATCCGGGGAGAAGACGAAATATGCCTGTTTTATTTATATAGAAAGAACAATATACAATCACGATAATCCACCTGATGAAACACCTGTAAAATCGGCTGTTGGTAATGCAGTCATCCTGCTGGCAAAGGATGTGATATATAACGAGTACTTTTTTGATCTGCGGAAGTCATTTTTCGTGAGCGTTAAAGATCTGATGGCCTCTGGCACAAAAGGTATTCCGGAGACACAGAAATATCCTGACGTTTATTGCTGGATCCCGCTTTTCTCCATAAATTACGGCGTGGTCATTACCCCGGTCTATAAAATTGATCCCCTGAAACCCGTAACGGTAAAAAAACCGGATAAGATCACTGTTGTTTGTAATTACAGAGAATAATCTCAGTCTTCTCCGCTCACCACAACAGTGTTTACCTCGCTTTATCTTCCGTTCAGTCAATACAAACCACCGCTCTGGCAGGTACAGGGCGTGGTTTCTCTCCGGTACTCCCCTGCGCAGTAATAATCATCACTGAAAATACTGATTCCGTCACGACAAAATACCATCCCATATTCCGGCAACACAAAATCATCTTCCGTTTATACCGGCTTCACTGACAAAACAGACAACCTGTATTGCCTGTACACAACCGTTTCTCTCCTGGCAGGAATATTCCCCTACTGATTTTTTACGTTTCTCCCCGGTTGTTATGCCGGTGAAGGTGGTGCGTTGTTTTCATCATCAACGCCGGTTGAGATTAACAACATCCGGAGGAGATTTTTATGACCCCCCCCCCAGTTTCGCTGATGGATGACCAGATGGTCGATATGGCGTTTATCACTCAGCTGACCGGCCTGACCGATAAGTGGTTTTACAAGCTCATCAAGGATGGGGCCTTTCCGGCTCCCATCAAACTTGGCCGCAGCTCCCGCTGGCTGAAAAGTGAAGTGGAAGCCTGGCTGCAGGCGCGTATTGCACAGTCCCGTCCGTAATTTTTAACCACTGCCCCTTCACCCACAGCAGACGCAATCTCCGGCCTGCCGGCGGCGTTCTGCTGCCTGTTATCCCCCGTGAGGAATATGAAAATGAAACCACAGTATCAGACCCGTTACGAGCTGCTCCACGAAAGCTACCAGAAATGGCTGACCGGCTTCACCCGGCACGCCGTATCCTGGGGCGTATGTCATCCGAATATCCACTACTTCCATAATCTGACGCCCGGGTGGGTGTCATTCAATGGTGAAAAACCGGAGATTGCCATCGTCCCCCGGAGTCTGCACCGGCTGATTTATGGCTCTGACAAACGGGCCACGCCGCCCCTGGATGATGATCTGGTGGTGAACTTATGCACCAGCGAACATCTGCTGGTTCATCATCCGATGCTGGAAGGCATTCTGCTGTCTGAATGTGAACGTCTGAGGCGGCGTTCTCTGGCAAATAAACTGATCAGCCTCTTCCGTCAGTTTGGTGGCACTGAGTTGCGCCTCAAACTGGTCTGGCTTTGCTGGCTTGATTTAATGACCGGAAACAGCCTTGACGACTGGACGGAGAACCTGAAACGTAAATCAGAAAAAGAGCTGGGGGAATGGATCATCGACCGTCAGAAGCAGAACGCAGCACTGGCGGATCTGATGGATCAGTACGTGCTCCTGGCATACCGCACAACGGTTGACGATAACCGTAACTGATGCCGGTTGCTTCCGGAAGGTGCGGCAAAATACGGGAATGCTGCTCCCGGCCCCGCATGCTCACCTGCAGAGCGGGGGCGTCGTCATACTGAGCCATGACGGATGTCTTAAGGGCATCCTGTCACTGCTGAGCTGGCATGCTGCGGTACATGCCTCTCCTGGTGACAATAAGTACATGGCGACAGCGCTCCCTGAACCGCGGAAGAGATGTACACGGCCGGACGCCGTCAGTGTATACGGGTAGACGTTCCATGCTGCATGACTACATCCGGCCCGGATATCAATGAGTCCGTCAGGAACGCTTCACTTCGAAACCCGGCCTGGATACCAGCGCCGGCATGCCGGGAAGAAGTTGATATGGTGGTTGCAGGGCAACAGCAATCCTGAATCAACTGCTGCATCACTCAACCACGCTGAATATCAAAGGAGAGCGTGACCAGTTAAAAGAGAAACGCAAATCTGTAGTGCTGCACAAAAATACAACATCAGTCAGTGAGGATGAAATGGTGAAAAGCAGACAGCATCAATATTGAAAATATCCTGGCTGGCATGAAAATGGCCCGGCCCGTGGCGTTGACATATTCTCTCCTGAGCATCCTGAATGACTGCAGTTACTGTGGAAAAGTAAGCAGTCTCCACCCACGGCACCACTTAACAGACATTCAGTAACTCCCCCCGGACTTTCTATGATGCATTATCGGTGCACTGAATACAGGAGAGTGCGCTTAAAACCGCAGACCGCATTGCGGGTGTTACTGCATGACTGCCTGGCGGTATTGTGAGATGTCGGCAGGAACCGATGTCTGCGCAGGGGGAACTTCCGTGATCGGGATAAGTGCAGAAGAAATCAGATCACGACGTAAACCTGCAGTGCCTGACGCTGCAAGTGGCATTAACCATGGGACGTTGCCGATCCCGGATTGCGGAAACAGGAGCACTATTTTCTGCCGCGGGGAGTACCTCTGGCAGTAAATCCGGCTCGCTCATCTGACCGTCTCTCTCCCGGAAAAGACCAGAAATGAGATCGTCACCTCAACAGCAGGGAAGATGTCTTGACAGACTGGTTATATTGCATACGATTTATGAAGAAAAAGACAGCAAATATGGAGGCTATAGCGGAGAACACCCTACGAAATTCCTGTGAAAAACGATTGAAAAAACGATCAGATTCGATTCGTTTTTATATGCTTTTGGGCACGTGGCGATGACGAACTGTTGCATGTGCAGAGGAGAATGCACCCGGAAGCACCAGAATCATCCAGAAAGGCAGAACGATTACGCATCAAACCAGGAGACAGCAATATCAGGATAACATACTGATTTAAAATGAATTTACAGCAATACGTGAAAACATTTTTTACTTAAAGGAGACAGATGCGCTGAAGACAGTGCAGGTATTTTTATATAAAAATGAGAAGGTTACGGGATGTCTATCAGGCACACTATGACCGGAGAATATCAGTCAGGCTTAAAAAGAAAATAAATACAGTGAGTTAAATACACAGAGAAAACGAAAACGTAGTATCAGAGGGTACATCTTACAACAGAGACTGAATTTCCGGTTTTTCATAACCGGCACATTCCGGAAAGAGCAGGCTAACCGGAGGTTTTCTGACACCAGTCCCTGGCAGTTTAATCTGTACATCATGTACGGATGTTTTGTTCGCATTTTTAAAATCGGCAAAAATGCGAGAAGAGCAGCTATATTGTGGATGAACTGAAAAGTGCCAGGGAGCAACAAAAAAGGCGTGATGAACGTGCTGATGGTTCCGTCCCGCTGAAACTGTCCGGAAAAATCCACAAACAGCTTGAAAGTATTGCCCGAAGTCGTGGTGTCCCCCCAAAAAAAATGCTGAATGAAATGATTGAGCAGGCGCACCTGGATTTTGTGGCAAATGAGCAGCATAAGACCCGGAGTTAAAGACGGCAGGGTCCCCGATTACCAATTCTGCAGCGTACTCAACAAATGTATCCGGCCCTTACCTGTGAGGGACACGAAAATTATACATTGAGCATGAGTGGATAATCCCGGGTGAGAGTCTCCCGTTTTTACACTATTCACTAAAGGTGAGGCATATCATTCAGTCTCTCTGAATTCTTCATTTCAGTAACTTCAGCTACCGTCGTTTCATCTCTCCCACGAACCGGAGCCGCAACTTGTTGCATCACAGGGCTGACAAGTGAACTGAAATCCGCACCTTAATATTCTGACTGGCTGCGTACATTCATTGCATGAAGCGGCCGGAGCGGCTGAGCTGAAGGTCCGTTGTGAGCGATGAGCGGACGTTGAGGCACCTGGTACATAGTCTCAATTTTCAACTTTTCTGGCCCGTAGTGTCCGGAGGAGCAAATCGTACAAACTATCCACTGCAGGAGAACCCTGAGAAGCACGGCTTCTGAATAATGAGACTTCCATCGATTCAAGG
>NZ_JBJQJA010000047.1:0-4476 GCF_046487665.1 Escherichia sp. WS1152
CACCACCCCGTCAGTAGCTGAACAGGAGGGACAGCTGATAGAAACAGAAGCCACTGGAGCACCTCAAAAACACCATCATACACTAAATCAGTAAGTTGGCAGCATCACCCAGTTTGGCATGGGAATTCTCCTCTCACATGCGGCCTCCATCAGGCCGTGCCGCACCTGTAACCGGGCGACCGCATACGAATGCAGGTGCGGCCCCGAAGCCGCAGCGCGTGGAGGAGGAACGACGAAACGTGACCGGGTGAGGAGGCCGGCGACAGCGACACACTTGCATCGGATGCAGCCCGGTTAACGTGCCGGCACGGCCTGGGTAACCAGGTATTTTGTCCACATAACCGTGCGCAAAATGTTGTGGATAAGCAGGACACAGCAGCAATCCACAGCAGGCATACAACCGCACACCGAGGTTACTCCGTTCTACAGGTTACGACGACATGTCAATACTTGCCCTTGACAGGCATTGATGGAATCGTAGTCTCACGCTGATAGTCTGATCGACAATACAAGTGGGACCGTGGTCCCAGACCGATAATCAGACCGACAACACGAGTGGGATCGTGGTCCCAGACTAATAATCAGACCGACGATACGAGTGGGACCGTGGTCCCAGACTAATAATCAGACCGACGATACGAGTGGGACCGTGGTCCCAGACTAATAATCAGACCGACGATACGAGTGGGACCATGGTCCCAGACTAATAATCAGACCGACGATACGAGTGGGACCGTGGTCCCAGACTAATAATCAGACCGACGATACGAGTGGGACCGTGGTCCCAGTCTGATTATCAGACCGACGATACAAGTGGAACAGTGGGCCCAGAGAGAATATTCAGTCCAGTTATGCTTTCTGGCCTGTAACAAAGGACATTAAGTAAAGACAGATAAACGTAGACTAAAACGTGGTCGCATCAGGGTGCTGGCTTTTCAAGTTCCTTAAGAATGGCCTCAATTTTCTCTATACACTCAGTTGGAACACGAGACCTGTCCAGGTTAAGCACCATTTTATCGCCCTTATACAATACTGTCGCTCCAGGAGCAAACTGATGTCGTGAGCTTAAACTAGTTCTTGATGCAGATGACGTTTTAAGCACAGAAGTTAAAAGAGTGATAACTTCTTCAGCTTCAAATATCACCCCAGCTTTTTTCTGCTCATGAAGGTTAGATGCCTGCTGCTTAAGTAATTCCTCTTTATCTGTAAAGGCTTTTTGAAGTGCATCACCTGACCGGGCAGATAGTTCACCGGGGTGAGAAAAAAGAGCAACAACTGATTTAGGCAATTTGGCGGTGTTGATACAGCGGGTAATAATCTTACGTGAAATATTTTCCGCATCAGCCAGCGCAGAAATATTTCCAGCAAATTCATTCTGCAATCGGCTTGCATAACGCTGACCACGTTCATAAGCACTTGTTGGGCGATAATCGTTACCCAATCTGGATAATGCAGCCATCTGCTCATCATCCAGCTCGCCAACCAGAACACGATAATCACTTTCGGTAAGTGCAGCAGCTTTACGACGGCGACTCCCATCGGCAATTTCTATGACACCAGATACTCTTCGACCGAACGCCGGTGTCTGTTGACCAGTCAGTAGAAAAGAAGGGATGAGATCATCCAGTGCGTCCTCAGTAAGCAGCTCCTGGTCACGTTCATTACCTGACCATACCCGAGAGGTCTTCTCAACACTATCACCCCGGAGCACTTCAAGAGTAAACTTCACATCCCGACCACATACAGGCAAAGTAATGGCATTACCGCGAGCCATTACTCCTACGCGCGCAATTAACGAATCCACCATCGGGGCAGCTGGTGTCGATAACGAAGTATCTTCAACCGGTTGAGTATTGAGCGTATGTTTTGGAATAACAGGCGCACGCTTCATTATCTAATCTCCCAGCGTGGTTTAATCAGACGATCGAAAATTTCATTGCAGACAGGTTCCCAAATAGAAAGAGCATTTCTCCAGGCACCAGTTGAAGAGCGTTGATCAATGGCCTGTTCAAAAACAGTTCTCATCCGGATCTGACCTTTACCAACTTCATCCGTTTCACGTACAACATTTTTTAGAACCATGCTTCCCCAGGCATCCCGAATTTGCTCCTCCATCCACGGGGACTGAGAGCCATTACTATTGCTGTATTTGGTAAGCAAAATACGTACATCAGGCTCGAACCCTTTAAGATCAACGTTCTTGAGCAGATCACGAAGCATATCGAAAAACTGCAGTGCGGAGGTGTAGTCAAACAACTCAGCAGGCGTGGGAACAATCAGCACATCAGCAGCACATACGACATTAATCGTGCCGATACCCAGGTTAGGCGCGCTGTCAATAACTATGACATCATAGTCATGAGCAACAGTTTCAATGGCCAGTCGGAGCATCAGGTGTGGATCGGTGGGCAGTTTACCTTCATCAAATTTGCCCATTAACTCAGTTTCAATACGGTGCAGAGCCAGACAGGAAGGAATAATGTCAAGCCCCGGCCAGCAAGTGGGCTTTATTGCATAAGTGACATCGTCCTTTTCCCCAAGATAGAAAGGCAGGAGAGTGTCTTCTGCATGAATATGAAGATCTGGTACCCATCCGTGATACATTGAGGCTGTTCCCTGGGGGTCGTTACCTTCCACGAGCAAAACACGTAGCCCCTTCAGAGCCAGATCCTGAGCAAGATGAACAGAAACTGAGGTTTTGTAAACGCCACCTTTATGGGCAGCAACCCCGATCACCGGTGGAAATACGTCTTCAGCACGTCGCAATCGCGTACCAAACACATCACGCATATGATTAATTTGTTCAATTGTATAACCAACACGTTGCTCAACCCGTCCTCGAATTTCCATATCCGGGTGCGGTAGTCGCCCTGCTTTCTCGGCATCTCTGATAGCCTGAGAAGAAACCCCAACTAAATCCGCTGCTTCACCTATTCTCCAGCGCCGGGTTATTTTCCTCGCTTCCGGGCTGTCATCATTAAACTGTGCAATGGCGATAGCCTTCGTCATTTCATGACCAGCGTTTATGCACTGGTTAAGTGTTTCCATGAGTTTCATTCTGAACATCCTTTAATCATTGCTTTGCATTTTTTTATTAAATCTTGCAATTTACTGCAAAGCAACAACAAAATCGCAAAGTCATCAAAAAACCGCAAAGTTGTTTAAAATAAGAGCAACACTACAAAAGGAGATAAGAAGAGCACATACCTCAGTCACTTATTATCACTAGCGCTCGCCGCAGCCGTGTAACCGAGCATAGCGAGCGAACTGGCGAGGAAGCAAAGAAGAACTGTTCTGTCAGATAGCTCTTACGCTCAGCGCAAGAAGAAATATCCACCGTGGGAAAAACTCCAGGTAGAGGTACACACGCGGATAGCCAATTCAGAGTAATAAACTGTGATAATCAACCCTCATCAATGATGACGAACTAACCCCCGATATCAGGTCACATGACGAAGGGAAAGAGAAGGAAATCAACTGTGACAAACTGCCCTCAAATTTGGCTTCCTTAAAAATTACAGTTCAAAAAGTATGAGAAAATCCATGCAGGCTGAACCGCCCCGGGAATCCTGGAGACTAAACTCCCTGAGAAAGAGGTAAACAGGATGACTAAAAATACTCGTTTTTCCCCCGAAGTCCGTCAGAGGGCGATTCGTATGGTTCTGGAAAGTCAGGGCGAATATGACTCACAGTGGGCGGCAATTTGTTCCATTGCCCCAAAGATTGGCTGTACACCGGAGACTCTGCGTGTCTGGGTACGCCAGCATGAGCGGGATACCGGAGGCGGTGATGGCGGGCTCACCACCGCTGAACGTCAGCGTCTGAAAGAGCTGGAACGTGAAAATCGTGAACTGCGCCGCAGTAACGATATCCTTCGCCAGGCTTCCGCTTATTTTGCGAAGGCGGAGTTCGACCGCCTCTGGAAAAAATGATGCCACTGCTGGATAAGCTGCGTGAGCAGTACGGGGTCGGACCGCTATGCAGCGAACTGCATATTGCCCCGTCA
Source organism: Escherichia sp. WS1152 (assembly GCF_046487665.1). NCBI lineage: Bacteria > Pseudomonadati > Pseudomonadota > Gammaproteobacteria > Enterobacterales > Enterobacteriaceae > Escherichia > Escherichia sp. WS1152. The sequence goes on from NZ_JBJQJA010000047.1 coordinate 4,007, forward strand.
ACGTATTACCACTGTCAGCAACAGCGACATCATCCGGATAAACGCAGTGCCCGTGCGCAGCGCGATGACTGGCTGAAGAAAGAGATACAGCGCGTATACGATGAAAATCATCAGGTGTACGGTGTGCGTAAAGTCTGGCGTCAGTTGTTACGGGAAGGTATCAGAGTGGCCAGATGCACTGTGGCACGTCTCATGGCGGTTATGGGACTTGCCGGTGTTCTCCGGGGTAAAAAGGTCCGTACGACCATCAGCCGGAAAGCCGTTGCCGCAGGCGACCGCGTAAACCGTCAGTTCGTGGCAGAACGACCTGACCAGCTGTGGGTGGCTGATTTTACTTACGTCAGCACATGGCGGGGCTTCGTCTATGTGGCGTTCATCATTGATGTGTTTGCCGGATACATCGTGGGGTGGCGGGTCTCATCGTCTATGGAAACGACATTCGTGCTGGATGCTCTGGAGCAGGCGTTATG
>NZ_JBJQJA010000048.1:0-4129 GCF_046487665.1 Escherichia sp. WS1152
TCTTTTAACGCTGGCGAAGGACTTAGAGCAGAAATCGAAAGCGCAGCAGCAGACTACCGGCGAGATGCTGAAAGCCGCATTCAGCGAGCACGAGAAGTCTGTCAGAGCGGAACTGAGCGAAAGCGAGAAGAGAATCAGCGCCGCCATCCTCGACCACGACCGGAAGCTGTCCTCAGCCATGAGCCAACGCACGAAAGGGATGCTGCGTATGATCAGCCAGACGTGGCTGACCATAGTCCTGGTCTCCGCGCTACTGATCGCCTCGAGCGCGGGCATTCTGTGGTGGCAGGGGCAACAGATACTCGACAACTACACGACCATCCAGGAACAGAAGAGCACGCAGGCCATGCTTTCAGAGAAGAACAACGGCGTCCAGCTCACGACCTGCGGGGAGGAGAGACGCCGCTGCGTGAGGGTGAACCCGGAAGCGGGAAGATTCGGAGAGGATTCGAGCTGGATGATACTGGCGGGGAAATAGCACATGACGGAACTGGAAAAACAGTTGCTGAGCGCATTAGAGCAGCTACAGCAGGACTACTCGAAAAGGCTGGACGAGTGGGAGAACGCCTTCGCGGAATGGCGGACGATGTCTGGGCTTATGCAACGGGAGAACGCGGCGCTGAGCGAGCGCGTCACGGGCTTGAGCAGGCAGGTGCAGAGTTTGAGCGATCAGCTGCGCCGATTGTCGCAAGGCTGAATGGCATCGAGGCGCACCGGGAGCAGGAGCGCGCGGCGCAGCACCAGAAAGCGCTGGAGCTGGAACGATCGCAGCGGCAGAAAGGTTTTGAGCTTGGAATGTAGTTAATCAATGAAAAGGGATGCGTTATGAAATGTTTCTGGGCTTGCTCAGTCTCGGTGGTTTTGGCTATGTCATTTACAGTCGCTGCTGCGGAGAATAACGACAACGTTACATATACAAAACCGTCAGCCGGGAGGGACTTATATCTTACCTGTAAAGGTTATCAGGTGAAGGGGGCATCTGTAATTAACGTCGAGAAACCTTCTTACCTTGAAGGTACTGGTGAGCAGGTTGAATTTGCAATCATTACTCCTGTTGGTGCGTCTGACGGACTCAAGGTCTTTTTTGATTCATGGGGTTTTTCTTCATTTGGATTGATTGAAAGCCATGTGATGCATGAGCACTGGTCTTTAGTTCATGTTGGGGGGCGTGCTTCAGTCAAAGGTGAAAAGATTGATTATTCATTTGTAGATAACCAGCCACAGGAGGGGGGGAGCTATAAACCCAAAACAGGTGTGTTCCTGTACGGCTGCATGAACTCGGATAAAAGACCATCTTGGGTCGAAAAGATCTACACAAGAACAGGTGTGTTTCGAGGGGGCATAGAAGACTAAAATACTGCTTACAGCATGAAAATCCATTGAACAGAGTGTCAGTTCATTTCCGTGCATAACTATGCATACCGTAAGAACTTACGGGGGGCATTTATCGGCGTTTTTACGTGGTAAGAGGTGCTCTTTTGCGGTTCATGGCGCAGAACGGTGCTGAGGCTGTCTGCGGCGGTGCGAACAAGGGATGTTATGGTAAATAAGAGTGTCTTTTGGATATTTTAAATCTGTTTTTTTATTAAATTTAATGGGGGCAGAAAATGGGGGATTTTGAGCGTACCTTTGGAGCTGGTGCTGATTTTGATCGGATAATTGATGAGAATAACAGCGAATATTTTCGAGAAGATCGCCGAAAAACTAAAAATTCAAAAAAAAAATTCTCTTCTTTTCAAGATGCTTTGGTTTGGGCGAAAGCTAATCCTGGCAAAACGATAATAAGATCTCCAGACGGTGTGGGGTTTATTGAAAAATGAAAGAGTGGATTCACTGTAAAACAACAGTCATTTTTTGGACAACACTGTCTATATACGTACTCATATGTTTCACAGTGTCGTATGTTGGAGTCTATGTTACGTACGTTGCAGGGCCTATTTTGTTAGTTACAGGCATTCTTGCATGGCTTACGAAACCTAGCTGTAATCCAAAGTGACTGGGCTAGACGAACTTTATCCCCCCATAAAACCCGCTTTTTTAAACGGATCTTCTTGAGATCATTCATGGAGAATCGTAATCTCTTAGCACTGTAAACGAAAAAACCGCCCAGCAAGGCGGTTTTTTCGAAGGTTCTCAGAGCAGCAACTCTTTGAACCGAGGTAACTGGCTTGGAGGAGCACAGTCACCAAAACTTGTCCTTTCAGTTTAGCCTTAACCGGCGCATAACTTCAAGACTAACTCCTCTAAATCAGTTACCAGTGGCTGCTGCCAGTGGCGTTTTGTCGTGTCTTTCCGGGTTGGACTCAAGTCGATAGTTACCGGATAAGGCGCAGCGGTCGGACTGAACGGGGGGTTCGTGCATACAGTCCAGCTTGGAGCGAACTGCCTACCCGGAACTGAGTGTCAGGCGTGGAATTAGATAAACGCGGCCATAACAGCGGAATGACACCGGTAAACCGAAAGGCAGGAACAGGAGAGCGCACGAGGGAGCTACCAGGGGGAAACGCCTGGGATCTTTATAGTCCTGTCGGGTTTCGCCACCACTGATTTGAGCGTCAGATTTCGTGATGCTTGTCAGGGGGGCGGAGCCTATGGAAAAACGGCAACGCCGCATCCTTTTTCCGCCCTTTCTGATTGATTTCCGCTTAGTCTCTTTATCCAGCCATTCGTAAGCTGGCAACGCCCGCCGCAGTCTCACGGCAGGAGCGCAGCGACCGAGTGAGCGAGGAGGCGTCATTTCACCGGGATCTGCATTTCGCACTTACGCCCCACAGCAGCATTTTCTCCCTGCCACATGAAGCACTTTCCTGAATCCCCACTCCGATTTACCATGTTAAGCCAGTATACACTCCGCTAGCGCTACGTGACTGGTTCAGGGCTGCGCCCCGAAACCCGCTGAAAAGTACTGCCGCGCCCTGCGGGCTTGCCCAACACCGCTCCGGACAGGAAAAAATTTCCCGCCCGAACCGGTGTTATCCGGAGGATGGTTTGGCAGAAAAGCGCAACAAAATGCTCACTATGTGGGTGACAGAAGACGAGCACCGCCGACTTCTGGAGCGCTGTGAGGGTAAACAACTCGCGGCCTGGATGCGCCAGATATGCCTGGACGAAAAGCCCTCGCGTGCTGGCAAACTTCCATCCATCTCGCCGGCGCTGCTTCGTCAGCTTGCCGGCATGGGTAACAACCTCAACCAGATTGCCCGGCAGGTTAACGCCGGTGGCGGTACTGGGCACGATCGCGTGCAGGTTGTCGCCGTGCTGATGGCCATTGATGCCGGACTCGAGCGGCTGCGGCACGCCGTGCTGGAAAAGGGGGCAGACGATGATCGTTAAGTTTCATCCCAGAGGCCGCGGCGGTGGCGGCGGTCCGGTGGATTATCTGCTGGGGAAAGACCGGCAGCGCGACGGCGCCAGCGTTCTGCAGGGTAAGCCGGAGGAAGTGCGGGAGCTTATTGACGCCTCGCCTTACGCCAAGAAATACACCTCCGGCGTGCTGTCTTTTGCCGAACAGGATTTGCCGCCCGGCCAGCGTGAAAAGCTGATGGCGAGCTTTGAGCGGGTTCTGATGCCCGGACTCGATAAAGACCAGTACAGCGTACTGTGGGTTGAGCACCGGGACAAAGGGCGGCTGGAGCTGAACTTCCTGATCCCGAACACGGAGCTGCTGACCGGCAGACGTCTCCAGCCGTATTACGACCGCGCCGACCGTCCGCGCATTGATGCCTGGCAGACCATAGTGAACGGCAGACTGGGGCTGCACGACCCGAACGCGCCGGAAAACCGGCGGGCGCTGGTTACACCGTCCGCGCTGCCGGAAGCGAAGCAGGAAGCCGCCCAGGCGATTACGCGCGGCCTACTTTCCCTTGCCTCATCCGGGGAGCTGAAAACCCGTCAGGACGTCACTGAGGCGCTGGAAAGTGCGGGTTTTGAGGTGGTGCGCACCACGAAAAGCAGCATCAGCATTGCCGACCCTGACGGGGGGCGAAACATCCGACTGAAGGGAGCCATCTATGAACAGTCTTTTAACGCTGGCGAAGGACTTAGAGCAGAAATCGAAAGCGCAGCAGCAGACTACCGGCGAGATGCTGAAAGCCGCATTCAGCGAGCACGAGAAGTCTGTCAGAGCGGA
>NZ_JBJQJA010000049.1:0-3484 GCF_046487665.1 Escherichia sp. WS1152
GCGTAAAGACGTGAAAAATCTCGTTATTGCACTTGCGATCTTTCGTCGGTGGGCGTAGAACGAAAACAGCTCGCCAGGAAGGCGAGCTGTTTCGGGTTCATTGAGGTCTCTGACCTCCTCAATGTTCCTGTGGAAACTGTTGAGATCCACAACAGAAACCAGTTCATTCAGTTTGCATGAGCCTTCTGTATTCTTCAAGAGTTTTTCAACAGCACAGTCTCCCAGGAACCCCGAAAAAAACCTGTTTTTGCAGATACTTGCGTATTTGCGAGAATCGTTTGCGGTTGGGGGAGCTGTGACGACGGCGACCGCACGCGTGAGAGTTCCGCTACCGGCGCAGAGAGTTTCATCGACAGCGGACACCTGATGAGTTGCCACAAAAACCGTATGTAGCGCGGCTAGATTGGTTGAGTTAGACCTTGGCGGCAGTTCCCGGTATGTGGTGGCGTGACGGGTGAGATGGTGCGGCGAAGACGCATACGTCACGCAGGCGCGGGTTCTTCCACTGACGCGCCCCGTGATCGATGGCCTTGGCTCCGTCCGGCATATCGAGAGCGGCAAACTACCCGTCCCTTCACTGGGAGGGGTGAGTTGTTGCCGTTCCCTCCGACCTTCCACCATCCAGCATATCGCACGATCCCATGTGCACCGCTACTCCTGATAACTCCAGTGCAAAAAAAAAAACGGATCTGCATCACAACGAGAGTGATCCCACCGCTCGCCGCAGCCCCAGCGACCGAACGTAGTGAGCGAGTGGGCGAGGAAGCGGAAGAGTCACAGAGGCAAGCATTGTGCACTTACGCGCCTGTGCCAGTGTCCGCGTGTGTGTTGTTTATCGGGCGCGCTGTTTTTACGCATCTGTGCGGCTTTTTACTCCTGACATGGTGCACTTCCCATCCACTCTGCACCGATGCAAAATGAGGAAAGCCAGTATACACATCGCTATCGCTCTGTGAACTGGGTCAGGGCTGCGCCCCGACACCCGCACTGACGCGCCCTGGCGGGCTTGTCTGCTCCCGGCATCCGCTCACAGGCAAGCTGTGAACGTCTCCGGGAGCTGCATGTTTCAGTTGCTTTCACCGTCATCGCCGAAGCGTGCGAGGCAACTGCGGTAGAGTTCGTCGGCGTGGTCGTGAAGTGATTCGCAGATGTCTGCCTGTTCGTCCGCGTCCAGATCGTTGAGTTTTTCCAGCAGGGTTAGCGTCTGGTTTCTGATAAAGCGAGCCATGTTAAGGGCTGTTTTTTCCTGTTTGGTCATGGTCTTAAGGCTCCTTGTATGGGGGATTTGTTAGGGGGAATGATACCGATGAAACGCGAGAAGATGCTCACGATACGGGTTACCGATGAGGAGCACGCCCGGTTACTGGAACGCTGCGAGGGTAAACGACTGGCGGAATGGATGCGGCGGGTCTGTCTGGGGGAGCCGGTTGCACGCACAGGAAAACTGCCGACACTGGCACCGCCATTGCTGCGGCATCTGGCTGCCATCGGGAACAACCTGAACCAGACAGCCCGGAAGGTGAACAGCGGCCAGTGGTCTTCGATTGACCGGGTTCATGTGGTGGCCGCACTGATGGCCATCGAGGGTGAATTGCGCCAGTTGCGGCAGGCTGTCAGGGAACAGGGGGTACGGGATGATAGTTAAATTTCATGCCAGGGGGAAAGGCGGTGGAAGTGGCCCGGTCGATTACCTGCTGGGGCGGGAGCGTAACCGCGAAGGCGCAACGGTGCTCCGGGGTAACCCGGAAGAAGTGCGGGAACTCATTGATTCCACGCCATTTTCGAAGAAATACACGTCAGGCGTTCTGTCGTTCGCGGAGAAGGAGCTACCACCGGGTGAACGCGAAAGAGTGATGACGAGCTTTGAGCGTGTTCTTATGCCCGGTCTCGAAAAAGACCAGTACAGCATTCTCTGGGTGGAACACCAGGATAAGGGGCGGCTCGAACTGAATTTTGTCATCCCGAACATGGAGCTACAGAGCGGTAAGCGCCTCCAGCCGTACTACGACCGTGCGGACAGGCCGAGGATAAATGCCTGGCAGACGCTGGTTAATCATCATTACGGGCTGCGTGACCCGAACGCACCGGAGAACAGACGGACGCTTGTCACGCCAAATAATCTGCCAAAAGCGAAACAGGAGGCCGCAGAAGCGATTACACGGGGTCTTGAGGCTCTTTACCATGCCGGAGCAATAAAAACGCGTCAGGATGTCACAGAGGCGCTTACAGCGGCAGGTTTTGAGGTGGTGAGGACAACCAAAAGCAGCATCAGTATTGCCGACCCGGAGGGGGGGCGGAATCTCAGGCTAAAGGGGGCGCTGTATGAGCAATCTTTTACAAATGGGAACAGACTTCGAGAAGAAACTGAAAGAGCGAGCCGCTTCTACCGAGAACATGCTGAACAGCGAGTTCAGGAAGCTCGAAGAGTCTGTAGACAAGGCATTGAGCTTAAACAGGCAGAAAATCAGAGACGCTATCAGCGAACATACAACATCCGTGAAAAAGCAACTGGATACGCTGAGCACCACCGTGAGCATGCAGTTCAGCACCACAGAGGCCGAACTGTCCCGGCAGCAGAAAAAACTGCTCTGGCGGGTGATCAAAGGGCGGATACTGTTTCCGGCGCTGACCGCGCTCAGCGTCACGGGCGGGATTTTCCTGGGGTGCTGGGGGCTGATGGAGTGGCAGGAAAGCAAGATTGCGAAAAATATCCTGACTATCAGAGAGCAGGAAAACACGCTGGCGAAACTCGAGGCAAAAACCTGGGGGGTGACGTTCGTCAATGGCGAGAACGGGAAATTTCTGGTGTTGCCGGACGGGGTGAAAGGGGAAAACACCTGGACGGTGGGCGACAAGAACGCCGTGAGGCTGGTCAGGGAGTAAACGAGTATGACGGAACTGGAAGGGCATTTGCTGAACGCCTTAGAGCATTTGCAACAGGACTATATGCGGCGGCTGAACGAGTGGGAGAGCGCCTTCGCGGAATTGCAGAAGATGCACGAGGTTACGCAACGGAACAACGCGATACTGAACGAGCGCGTCGTGATATTGAGTCAGCAGGTGCAGAGATTAGCCGGGCAAGTGGATCGCTTGAGTCGGTTATTTATCGCGAACAACAGCTAAGGGATGAACAGGAGCGTGCCCGGTACAGACATGAGGTACAGGAACGCGCGGCACGGGTTCGGAGTGGGCCATCAATGGAGATGTGACCGGAGAAGTGACGAAATCTTGCCATTTTGACCCGTTCGACGGCTGGGGCGAGCGAAACAAATCGTGTGCCGTATTTGTGCATAGCTATGCAACATCCTGAAAACGCATTTCACGCGTTTTTGGGGATTCAGCCAGGGGAAAACATGGTTTTTTTACTTTTTGAGCGTAAAGACGTGAAAAATCTCGTTATTGCACTTGCGATCTTTCGTCGGTGGGCGTAGAACGAAAACAGCTCGCCAGGAAGGCGAGCTGTTTCGGGTTCATTGAGGTCTCT
>NZ_JBJQJA010000050.1:0-2316 GCF_046487665.1 Escherichia sp. WS1152
CACAGAATGATGTCACGCTGAAAATGCCGGCCTTTGAATGGGTTCATGTGCAGCTCCATCAGCAAAAGGGGATGATAAGTTTATCACCACCGACTATTTGCAACAGTGCCTGATGAACTGCTGACAGGCCATTTCCGGCTTTCCTGGATGGACAGGTTTCCGCCTTACCAGCCTAAGCCTGGCGCTGTGCTAAGCCCTACAGGAAAAGGCTATATTGACGACGAGGAAGATGATAGCGAACACGAACAGGAGGTGGAGGAAGGGCGCGACCCGGTTGAACTCGACGACGAGATCATAGAGGCCATGCGATTTGTAACCCCGCCGCCTGAAGCGCCGGTGAACAAAACAAACCGGGAAAAGTACAGCTGCCCGGTGTGTCATATCAATCTCTGGGGTAAACCGGGGATAGTGGTTTACTGTGGTGGCGAGCACTGTAATAAAGCCGCGTTAGTAGTCTTAAAATAAAGTCCTTTCGGACTTTATTTTTTTTCCATTTCGGAGGTCGTGATGTTATTAATGCTGTACTTCGCGGCTTCTTTTAAAACAGTTTCAGCAAGGCTTGCTGGTATCCAGACCTGAACTAATTTTAATGGTTCGCCGTTCTCGGCTTTAAGAGTGGTGTTCTGGTACAAATCCCAGATTCGCTTAACGGTGCTGGAAATGTTTTGCTTGGAACGGCCTACTCGCGTGGCTACGTCTGATGATTTCTCACCTTTGACAAGCACGGAATAGCCAATATCTGTTGTGATGTGTGCAAAGGAAGCCATTTGCGGCAGCAGCTGTTTCCATTCTGTTTCTGAAATTCTGTTTTTCTGAGCCATCTGTGGCGCCTCCGTAGTTTTGGTTACAGAAAGGATATACTCAGAATAAATAGGGGTCAATACAAGTACGATTTTTATAAACTTTATTTTATTTGAGGGTGAGGCCCGGTGCGGCAGCAGCGCGGGCCTCGATGGTGCCGCGAAGGTGCTGGCGCCATGCTTGGATTAAAACATGAACCGTGAAGAACTGCGAAACTTGTTTTCGCGGTTCTGAGGGGTTGACCGAGCCGCGAAGCGGCGCTGGTAAGCGATGATATGCACATATCCACAGGCATATTTTTAAAAGGTATTTTATAGATTTTTTATCTTTTTAAAGTCTTTTAGAGCTATATAACTCATTGATTTAAAATCATAAATAAGTGTTATCTCTGGGAATCCGCCCACCTTGTTATGGGAATTGGCCCACCTATCTATGGGAAACACCCCACCTTACTATGGGAATTAGCCCACCTTGTTATGGGAATTGGCCCACCTTAGACGAAACTGTAAAAAATGTATTTACTTGTTTGAACTTTGTGGTAGTGTGGAGAGTAATTTTTAACCCACAAAGGCAAGGCTCATGGATAAGTTGCTGAACAAAAAGATAAAAGTTAAGCAGTCTAACGAGCTTACCGAAGCTGCTTACTACCTCTCGCTAAAAGCAAAGCGCGTTCTCTGGTTATGTCTTATGCAGACGTATTTCACAGCTTCAGTAAGCGAAGATGATGATGAGATGGCTGTACTCGGTGACTCTACTTTCAAAGTAAAGGTGGCTGACTATCAGCAAATTTTTCAGGTAAGCCGTAACCAGGCTATCAAGGATGTTAAAGAAGGCGTGTTTGAGTTAAGCCGTTCTGCGGTAATCTTTTACCCGAAAGAAGGGAGTTTTGACTGCGTCGCGCGCCCCTGGCTAACAGAGGCTGGCAGCCGATCAGCTCGTGGTATCTGGGAAATCGAATTTAACCATAAACTCCTGCGGTACATTTACGGCCTGACGAACCAGTTCACCACCTACTCGCTCCGCGATTGTGGCAGTCTTCGAAATCCACGGACGATCCGCCTTTATGAAAGTCTTGCTCAATTCAAATCTTCAGGCTTATGGGTTACTACTCATGCTTGGTTAAATGACCGTTTCCTTTTGCCGGAATCCCAACAGAAGAACTTGGCAGAGTTGAAACGATCTTTCCTTGATCCTGCTCTCAAGCAGATAAATGAGAAAACACCTTTACTTGCTAAGTATAGTATTGATGATTCAGGAAAATTTCTGTTCTCAATAATTGATAAGCAAAATCCCGTCTGACATAAATCAGCACACATGAGCCTGTCATTTGACAAATTTTTGTCATGAAGATGGGCGAATTTCCACACAGCACCGGCGCCCGGCAAGGTGGGCGGATTCCCACACGGCACCGGCGCCCGGCAAGGTGGGCGGATTTCCACACAGCACCGGCGCCCGGCAAGGTGGGCGGATTCCCACACGGCACCGGCGCCCGGCAAGGTGGGCGGATTCCCACAC
>NZ_JBJQJA010000051.1:0-2247 GCF_046487665.1 Escherichia sp. WS1152
TTTATTATGGTGATCCCCTGGGCGAAATGCGCCTGGTAAGCAGAGTTTTTGAAATGTAAGGCCTTTGAATAAGACAAAAGGCTGCCTCATCGCTAACTTTGCAACAGTGCCTGGAGATCTGTATAATAAAGAATAATTATTAATCTGTAGACAAATTGTGAAAGGATGAAAGAAATGAATTTTAATAATAAAACAAAGTATGGTAAAATACAGGAATTTTTAAGAAGTAATAATGAGCCTGATTATAGAATAAAACAAATAACCAATGCGATTTTTAAACAAAGAATTAGTCGATTTGAGGATATGAAGGTTCTTCCAAAATTACTTAGGGAGGATTTAATAAATAATTTTGGAGAAACAGTTTTGAATATCAAGCTCTTAGCAGAGCAAAATTCAGAGCAAGTTACGAAAGTGCTTTTTGAAGTATCAAAGAATGAGAGAGTAGAAACGGTAAACATGAAGTATAAAGCAGGTTGGGAGTCATTTTGTATATCATCACAATGCGGATGTAAATTTGGGTGTAAATTTTGTGCTACAGGCGACATTGGATTGAAAAAAAACCTAACTGTAGATGAGATAACAGATCAAGTTTTATACTTCCATTTATTAGGTCATCAAATTGATAGCATTTCTTTTATGGGAATGGGTGAAGCTCTAGCCAACCGTCAAGTATTTGATGCTCTTGATTCGTTTACGGATCCTAATTTATTTGCATTAAGTCCTCGTAGACTTTCTATATCAACGATTGGTATTATACCTAGTATCAAAAAAATAACCCAGGAATATCCTCAAGTAAATCTTACATTTTCATTACACTCACCTTATAGTGAGGAACGCAGCAAATTGATGCCAATAAATGATAGATACCCAATAGATGAGGTAATGAATATACTCGATGAACATATAAGATTAACTTCAAGGAAAGTATATATAGCTTATATCATGTTGCCTGGTGTAAATGATTCTCTTGAGCATGCAAACGAAGTTGTTAGCCTTCTTAAAAGTCGCTATAAATCAGGGAAGTTATATCATGTAAATTTGATACGATACAATCCTACAATAAGTGCACCTGATATGTATGGAGAAGCAAACGAAGGGCAGGTAGAAGCCTTTTACAAAGTTTTGAAGTCTGCTGGTATCCATGTCACAATTAGAAGTCAATTTGGGATTGATATTGACGCTGCTTGTGGTCAATTATATGGTAATTATCAAAATAGCCAATAGTATTGAACAAGGTATATAGCTGATATAATAAGGTGAATTTTTAAATAATATTAATGCAATTAATATTATTTTGATAACTCAATTATGCTAGTATTTTCTTCAAATATGAATGGACTACTGGGTGGAAGATAATTAACTAATCTGTATTCTTCTAATTTGAAATGAATAAGTTTCAAAGTACTAAGATATAGGATTAGTCATCCATTTTTTTTAAATCAGTTTAACTAGATGTTTTGTTTGTCGAATGACAAAAAACTCTTATTTAGTATAAATGAATAGATAATCCTTCCAATAATAATTGGGAGGATTTTTTATTCTCCCTAAATACAAATGTAAGTTAATGAAATATATACTTGAAGATGTTTATGGCATTCTAAAAATGTAGTCTTTGGCAGTTAATTTATGTAGTCTCTCTAGAGAACAACTTGAAAGTATTCGGGAATGCGTTCAGCTTCATAAAACCCTCCTCAATTATATAATCTGAAACCCTCTTGCTAAGTTCTTCTTCAACTTTTTGAAAACCTTTTAATATCATTTGATTTCTCACTTTATTAGCGTTCGTAAAAGTACACTTTTACGAACGCTTTGAAAAAGGCTAAAAAGGTCCGAAAAAAGCGTTCGTAAACGTATCAAAACACTTTACGAACGTTCGCGAAATCGCACACACTTTTACGAACGCTTTTCAGGTATAATTAAGGGGAAGAATCGTTCTTAGAGGTGAATTATGGAAAATCGCAAATTTGGCTACATACGTGTCAGCAGCAAAGATCAAAACGAAGGCCGTCAATTGGAAGCCATGAGAAAAATCGGCATCACTGAACGGGACATTTATTTGGACAAGCAGAGTGGAAAGAATTTTGAACGGGCGAATTATCAACTATTGAAACGGATTATTCGAAAAGGCGACATTTTAGGCACTGTTGCAAATAGTCGGTGGTGATAAACTTATCATCCCCTTTTGCTGATGGAGCTGCACATGAACCCATTCAAAGGCCGGCATTTTCAGCGTGACATCATTCTGTG
>NZ_JBJQJA010000052.1:0-1656 GCF_046487665.1 Escherichia sp. WS1152
GATCTGGTTCCGATTCTTTGTTTAATTTTTCCAGTTCTTTTAGACGCTTTTTTCGCTGCTCTTCAGTCCCGATATACATGGTAAATCTCCACGGTCTAATGATGGCTCAAATATAAGCCATCATAGCTCAAACGTAAACCATGATAGGTCGACCTAGCTCACACATGCGTGAGCTAACCTTAGACCATGCATGCGTGAGCTAACCCATAATGCAAGTAGCTAAAAAATCAATAACTTACAAAATCGCCCTTAAATATCTTTTCTGCTGAAAGTGTTGCGCAAAGCGGAACACTTTTTTGGGGTGTCGGGGCGAAGCCCTGACCCAGTCACAGAGCGATAGCGATGTGTATACTGGCTTAATCCTCTGCAAGCCTCGTCAGCCGTGATTTTTGCCAGATTTCGAGGTTTTCACGTTCAACAGCTCCTGCACGTTTTTTGCCGTCCGTTCACCGTTAAACTCCGCAGAAATCGGGACAGGATGTGCAAATGTAATACCGTCACCCGCGACGATATTCCGTTTGCCATCTGGTCAGGGCTTCACCCCGACACCCCGCATCAGTGCGTACGTGCTCAATGTGGTTTCCGGTTCTCTTCCGCTTCCTCGCCCACTCGCTCACTAACGTTCGGTCGCTGGGGCTGCGGCGAGCGGTGCCACCTCTCGCATGTTATCGGTGATTCCGCTGTTGTTCTTTCGGGGATGAGTCGCCAGATAGCTCTTCAAACGCTCTCAGAAGCTCTCAGGCGCACGAAACGGGTTTTAAATGCCCGTCAGGGCATGGAAGGCGCGAAAAACGCTTACAGAGGGTTTCAGGAGGTCAGGCGCGCCGATACCCCTAACCAGGGGCTTTCAGGTCGCCAGGAACCGCGTCAGCCCCCTGCAAAGCCCATTTGCACGGCACTGGCAGCTATTCAGCTGGTTGGTGGTCGTAGACCGTCGATGTTACAGCGATGGGGGTCTGGGGTTCTCCCCAGACGGTTTCCGGTTGCGCTCAAGGCGCTGCCGGAACCGTGGCGGCTCGGTCGTTCTGGAGATCGGGGAGCAAAAACACGCAAGGGATTTTGAGGCGGCAAAAGAGCAATGCAGGATAGACAATCATGGTCAGAACGTTAACACGTAACCCCTGATTGTCCGCCTGCCGCTGGCTCAATTTGAAAACATGGCCATGATTCGGCGCTGAATATCACCGTCTTTGTTGACCAGTGTTTTAGTGACAAACGCCGCGTAGTTTTTAGATGTGTTGTATCCCTTCCAGACTTCATGTGGATCGAGTGCATACGCACAAACCTTACCGGCAACAGGAATTCTGACTAACGCGTTTTTTGATTCTAAGTAGTTGAGCCAGCGCTTAATTGTGCTTCGGCTAACACCCAATTTATCTGCTAAAAACTGCTGATCGGCAACAACAGCACCGCATGAGGGATCTATGTGCTCAGCTAAAAACGAGTAAAGCGGTATTGCTACAACTCCCTGCTTGTCCTTCGACAGTTCTCGGATCCTTTCCCAGCCCTTCTGATAAACCTGGGTGAATGGGCCGTTATTTTTCGGATCTGGTTCCGATTCTTTGTTTAATTTTTCCAGTTCTTTTAGACGCTTTTTTCGCTGCTCTTCAGTCCCGATATACATGGTAAATCTCCACGGTCTAATGATGGCTCAAA
>NZ_JBJQJA010000054.1:0-1406 GCF_046487665.1 Escherichia sp. WS1152
CAGAATGATGTCACGCTGAAAATGCCGGCCTTTGAATGGGTTCATGTGCAGCTCCATCAGCAAAAGGGGATGATAAGTTTATCACCACCGACTATTTGCAACAGTGCCTCCTTTTTGATAATCTCATGACCAAAATCCCTTAACGTGAGTTTTCGTTCCACTGAGCGTCAGACCCCGTATAGTGTTTTGCAGTTTAGAGGAGATATCGCGATGCATACGCGGAAGGCAATAACGGAGGCGCTTCAAAAACTCGGAGTCCAAACCGGTGACCTCTTGATGGTGCATGCCTCACTTAAAGCGATTGGTCCGGTCGAAGGAGGAGCGGAGACGGTCGTTGCCGCGTTACGCTCCGCGGTTGGGCCGACTGGCACTGTGATGGGATACGCGTCGTGGGACCGATCACCCTACGAGGAGACTCTGAATGGCGCTCGGCTGGATGACGAAGCCCGCCGTACCTGGCTGCCGTTCGATCCCGCAACAGCCGGGACTTACCGTGGGTTCGGCCTGCTGAATCAATTTCTGGTTCAAGCCCCCGGCGCGCGGCGCAGCGCGCACCCCGATGCATCGATGGTCGCGGTTGGTCCGCTGGCTGAAACGCTGACGGAGCCTCACGAACTCGGTCACGCCTTGGGGGAAGGATCGCCCGTCGAGCGGTTCGTTCGCCTTGGCGGGAAGGCCCTGCTGTTGGGTGCGCCGCTAAACTCCGTTACCGCATTGCACTACGCCGAGGCGGTTGCCGATATCCCCAACAAACGGTGGGTGACGTATGAGATGCCGATGCTTGGAAGAGACGGTGAAGTCGCCTGGAAAACGGCATCGGATTACGATTCAAACGGCATTCTCGATTGCTTTGCTATCGAAGGAAAGCCGGATGCGGTTGAAACTATAGCAAATGCTTACGTGAAGCTCGGTCGCCATCGAGAAGGTGTCGTGGGCTTTGCTCAGTGCTACCTGTTCGACGCGCAGGACATCGTGACGTTCGGCGTCACCTATCTTGAGAAGCATTTCGGAACCACTCCGATCGTGCCTCCGCACGAGGCCGTCGAGCGCTCTTGCGAGCCTTCAGGTTAGAGGCCGTCGACAATGATAATCTGGATCAACGGACCTTTCGGCGCCGGAAAGACGACGCTCGCTAAGCGGCTGCGCGATCGGCGTTCCAAATCGCTGATCTTTGACCCCGAGGAAATCGGGTTCGTGGTGAAAGAAACGGTCCCCATGCCAGCGAGCGGAGACTATCAGGATCTCCCCTTGTGGAGGGGACTTACGATCGCGGCGGTCAGGGAGATTCGAAGGAATGGCACTGTTGCAAATAGTCGGTGGTGATAAACTTATCATCCCCTTTTGCTGATGGAGCTGCACATGAACCCATTCAAAGGCCGGCATTTTCAGCGTGACATCATTCTGTG
>NZ_JBJQJA010000056.1:0-945 GCF_046487665.1 Escherichia sp. WS1152
CTGCTGCGAAGCAATGTATTGCTTGAAGCTGTTGAACACCTCGTAGGAGCATTCTACAAAAAGGCTGACGAGTTCAGCACAGTGCTCAAGATGGGACGTACTCACCTGCAGGATGCAGTGCCAATGACTCTCGGCCAGGAGTTCCATGGCTGGGGTTTTACAATTAATGATGAAATTCGGGTCATCCGTAATGCACAGGAACACCTGCGGGTTGTAAACCTTGGTGCTACTGCGATTGGTACCTGTGTTACCGCTCACCCGGATTATCCCGCTTTAGCCGTGAAATATCTGGCCCAGATCACAGGCATTAATTTCAGGAACAGTGAAGATCTCATCGCTGCCACAAGCGACTGTGGTGCATATGTTGCACTCAGTTCGGCCATGAAGAGCCTCTCTGTGAAGCTTACCAAGGTTTGTAATGACATTCGACTGCTTGCTTCAGGCCCCCGTTGCGGCCTGGCTGAAATTAACCTGCCTCAATTGCAACCGGGTTCTTCCATTATGCCTGGTAAGGTTAACCCCGTTATCCCGGAAGTAACAAACCAGTCTTGCTTCCTGGTTCAGGGGCTGGACACCACAGTGATGCTGGCGGCATCTGCTGGTCAGCTTGAGCTTAACGTTATGGAGCCGGTCATCACCTTTGCGCTGTTCACCTCACTCAAGGTGATGACGAATGCCTGTAACACACTCCGAACTAAATGCATTGATGGCATTACAGCTAATTCCGATCGAACTGCAGAGATGGTAATGCATTCCTGCGGTATTGTGACTCTCCTGAAGCCACATCTGGGATATAAGGTGTGTTCTGAAATGGCGCACGAAGCATACCATACAGGCAAATCCCTCCATCAGATAGTGGTTGTCGAACGTAAGCTACTCACACAGGAAGAATGGGAGAAGACATTCAATCTGGATAATCTGATTGCTCCGAAGTTCGAACAATAA
>NZ_JBJQJA010000057.1:0-892 GCF_046487665.1 Escherichia sp. WS1152
CCCGCCCTCTCTCAGCCTCAGCGTTCCCCGACACACTGCCCGGTACCGAATACGGCCCCGACAGGGGTATCCGCCTTTTGGCGGTGTGGCTGATGCACGACCCGGCATACCCGGAGAGCCTGCCCGGAGCGCCACTGGCGCGGTACACGTATACGGAAGCCGGTGAACTGCTGGCGGTATATGACCGCAGCGGGACACAGGTGCGCGCTTTCACGTATGACGCGCAGCACCCGGGCCGGATGGTGGGGCACCGTTATGCGGGAAGGCCGGAGATGCGCTACCGCTACGACGATACCGGGCGGGTGGTGGAGCAGCTTAACCCGGCAGGCCTGAGTTACCGCTACCAGTATGAGCAGGACCGCATCACCGTCACCGACAGCCTGAACCGGCGTGAGGTGCTGCATACAGAAGGTGAAGGCGGGCTGAAACGGGTGGTGAAAAAAGAACTGGCGGATGGCAGCGTCACGCACAGCGGGTATGACGCGGCAGGAAGGCTCACGGCGCAGACGGACGCGGCGGGACGGCGGACAGAGTACGGTCTGAATGTGGTGTCCGGCGATATCACGGACATCACCACACCGGACGGGCGGGAGACGAAATTTTACTATAACGACGGGAACCAGCTGACGGCGGTGGTGTCCCCGGACGGGCTGGAGAGCCGCCGGGCATATGATGAACTGGACAGGCTGGTAACGGAGACATCGCGCAGCGGGGAGACAGTACGCTACCGCTATGATGATGCGCACAGTGAATTACCGGCCACGACAACAGATGCGACGGGCAGCACCCGGCAGATGACGTGGAGCCGCTACGGTCAGTTGCTGGCGTTCACCGACTGCTCGGGCTACCAGACCCGCTATGAATACGACCGCTTCGGCCAGATGACGGCGGT
>NZ_JBJQJA010000058.1:0-862 GCF_046487665.1 Escherichia sp. WS1152
GATTCATTGCTACAGATGATTGATACCACTTACAGGCGGAGTAGTTCACTTTATTGCCACCAGACCACCGACCGGATTGGCACGGAGGCCAGTGCCAATCCGGTGTGTGGAAGGGTAACAAAGAAAAGGAACATTTCACTGTTTACGGAACGAGTGGATGTGGACATACAGTGTCCTATGCAGTGTGTCCGAGTGGTAGTACTTTGGTTTCAGGCGGATATCAATTAACCGCCTGGTCGCAGGACAACCGTAACCCGTTCAACTCACCGGACTCAACTTATCCCGACTGGGCGAACAATCGCTGGATTGTTGGTGGAACAGGGACCATCACAAGCTGTTTTCGCTCTGTAGCGTTATGCGCCAGATGATTTCTGGCACATTGTTTCAACTTCATTACTGTTTAGTTGAATGCGGTGCTACATCTGATATGCATAAACCGAGAACACCCCGGAACCACAAGAGTAGTTTTGGGTCGGATAAGAGGTGATCTGATAAGTTGCGCCAGCAGGGACAGCAAAAGAGATGAATGCTGTCTTCCCATAAGATGGGTTGTTGCTCGCATTTGTGCTAATCAATGCCCCTGCAACGTATCCCTGCAATCTGGATGTGTTAGCGCAATCTCCCCCGGCGGAACCACCATTCCCTCCAGAGGCGTAAACAAACAGCGCACCACTTCCTGTATTGCGACCAGTAAATGCTCCTCTGTGTGAGCCAAGATTACTGTAACTACCGTTAGAGGAACCGGAAGTTCTCCACACACCGGATTGGCACTGGCCTCCGTGCCAATCCGGTCGGTGGTCTGGTGGCAATAAAGTGAACTACTCCGCCTGTAAGTGGTATCAATCATCTGTAGCAATGAATC
>NZ_JBJQJA010000059.1:0-813 GCF_046487665.1 Escherichia sp. WS1152
GTCGCTGCCGCAGCTTCGGTGCATGGTTTAGCCCCGTTACATCTTCCGCGCAGGCCGACTCGACCAGTGAGCTATTACGCTTTCTTTAAATGATGGCTGCTTCTAAGCCAACATCCTGGCTGTCTGGGCCTTCCCACATCGTTTCCCACTTAACCATGACTTTGGGACCTTAGCTGGCGGTCTGGGTTGTTTCCCTCTTCACGACGGACGTTAGCACCCGCCGTGTGTCTCCCGTGATAACATTCTCCGGTATTCGCAGTTTGCATCGGGTTGGTAAGTCGGGATGACCCCCTTGCCGAAACAGTGCTCTACCCCCGGAGATGAATTCACGAGGCGCTACCTAAATAGCTTTCGGGGAGAACCAGCTATCTCCCGGTTTGATTGGCCTTTCACCCCCAGCCACAAGTCATCCGCTAATTTTTCAACATTAGTCGGTTCGGTCCTCCAGTTAGTGTTACCCAACCTTCAACCTGCCCATGGCTAGATCACCGGGTTTCGGGTCTATACCCTGCAACTTAACGCCCAGTTAAGACTCGGTTTCCCTTCGGCTCCCCTATTCGGTTAACCTTGCTACAGAATATAAGTCGCTGACCCATTATACAAAAGGTACGCAGTCACACGCCTAAGCGTGCTCCCACTGCTTGTACGTACACGGTTTCAGGTTCTTTTTCACTCCCCTCGCCGGGGTTCTTTTCGCCTTTCCCTCACGGTACTGGTTCACTATCGGTCAGTCAGGAGTATTTAGCCTTGGAGGATGGTCCCCCCATATTCAGACAGGATACCACGTGTCCCGCCCTACTCATCGAGCTCACA
>NZ_JBJQJA010000060.1:0-730 GCF_046487665.1 Escherichia sp. WS1152
AATTCTTTTCCATTAGAAAAAAAATGATAAATGAGGGATTGCGTGAAATAGACCTTGATGAGGTGAGTTCAATTAATGAGTTAAAATACTTTATGTACGATGTGTTGAAAAAAGAGATTGAAAAATCAAGTGTGGGCTATATTGTAAGGGATAAAATAGAATCGGCCCTTCCTGAAAAAGATAAAATCGCAAACTATCATGATGCAATGAACTGGTTGGATGGAAAAATAAAAGATGAGAGTAATTCAAAGATAGAGATAGTCAACATAGAATCAACCTTAATTATCCCATTTAAAATAGGTGACATGGCATCTAGTGTATCATTGATAAGTATAGCCAAAATAGCTAGTTATGCTATGCCTGTATTCATGGTTTTTTGGTTGGGTTCACTGTTCGTCACGCGGAGAATAGAGATGATGAATCTTATGAAAACAAAGGATATATCATTGATATACCCACATATTCTTAATATCTTCTCAGTGGACACAACAAAATCTCAAGATTTCAACCTTTATCTCTTAGGCGATGAAAAGATAAGAAAACAAATAAACGCCTCTATATTTTTAATTAAAGCAATAAAAGGTTTTTTATTTATATCATTAGCACTCGCAATGTGTGGGCCATTGTATTATGGCGAATTTATTTACCTGGTAAACTACAACACATCCTCGCTGCCACTATTCATTGTTTCATTTTCTTGCATGCTAATAAATATAATCCAAGCAGTTGG
>NZ_JBJQJA010000061.1:0-705 GCF_046487665.1 Escherichia sp. WS1152
ATCCGGGTTGCGGACAGTGTCTGGTGGGTAGTTTGACTGGGGCGGTCTCCTCCTAAAGAGTAACGGAGGAGCACGAAGGTTGGCTAATCCTGGTCGGACATCAGGAGGTTAGTGCAATGGCATAAGCCAGCTTGACTGCGAGCGTGACGGCGCGAGCAGGTGCGAAAGCAGGTCATAGTGATCCGGTGGTTCTGAATGGAAGGGCCATCGCTCAACGGATAAAAGGTACTCCGGGGATAACAGGCTGATACCGCCCAAGAGTTCATATCGACGGCGGTGTTTGGCACCTCGATGTCGGCTCATCACATCCTGGGGCTGAAGTAGGTCCCAAGGGTATGGCTGTTCGCCATTTAAAGTGGTACGCGAGCTGGGTTTAGAACGTCGTGAGACAGTTCGGTCCCTATCTGCCGTGGGCGCTGGAGAACTGAGGGGGGCTGCTCCTAGTACGAGAGGACCGGAGTGGACGCATCACTGGTGTTCGGGTTGTCATGCCAATGGCACTGCCCGGTAGCTAAATGCGGAAGAGATAAGTGCTGAAAGCATCTAAGCACGAAACTTGCCCCGAGATGAGTTCTCCCTGACTCCTTGAGAGTCCTGAAGGAACGTTGAAGACGACGACGTTGATAGGCCGGGTGTGTAAGCGCAGCGATGCGTTGAGCTAACCGGTACTAATGAACCGTGAGGCTTAACCTTACAACGCCGAAG
>NZ_JBJQJA010000062.1:0-630 GCF_046487665.1 Escherichia sp. WS1152
TGCCCGTAATTTCGCAGGCATTTTTCAGTGGCTGACCGGTATTCGTACCGAAAATATAACGCCATTCAATCCGCTGACAGACGAAGATAATGAACCCGTTATGGTTTTTAACGGAGAGAAAAATGTGCCGGCAGACAGTCTGAAACCGCAGCCACTTATTCTTCCGGACCACAGGTAATCATATATGGCAAACTGTAATACAGTCTCTTGTACTGAAAAGGATTCTGTATAGAATAGAACCTGTATTCATATCAGCACAAGGGACCACCAAATCCCGGCAACATTCCTTACGTCAGTTATCCCGCATCACCCTGTGGGTGCGGGATTTTTTATGATGTTTCTTTTTATTGAATATATATAAATAACGAATAACTGCGGATTCTGATAATCCACCTGCAGGGAGCAATCCGGTAAACATTTAATACATCAGTTAATATCGTTTTGCCTTTTTAACAAAGAAAATATTCATGGAGTAAGTTCCCGGGCATTTGCCCGGGATGATTACTGTTTTAATGGATTATTAATCTTTGCATATTCAAATGGACTGATAAATTTTTCTCTGTTTGCATCCAGAAAATCGGCCCACCATTGTAGCATCAAGCGGCGTTCTTCCAGATGCTCTGCTTTATG
>NZ_JBJQJA010000063.1:0-554 GCF_046487665.1 Escherichia sp. WS1152
GAAGTAGGTAGCTTAACCTTCGGGAGGGCGCTTACCACTTTGTGATTCATGACTGGGGTGAAGTCGTAACAAGGTAACCGTAGGGGAACCTGCGGTTGGATCACCTCCTTACCTTAAAGAAGCGTTCTTTGCAGTGCTCACACAGATTGTCTGATAGAAAGTGAAAAGCAAGGCGTCTTGCGAAGCAGACTGATACGTCCCCTTCGTCTAGAGGCCCAGGACACCGCCCTTTCACGGCGGTAACAGGGGTTCGAATCCCCTAGGGGACGCCACTTGCTGGTTTGTGAGTGAAAGTCACCTGCCTTGATATCTCAAAACTCATCTTCGGGTGATGTTTGAGATATTTGCTCTTTAAAAATCTGGATCAAGCTGAAAATTGAAACACTGAACAACGAAAGTTGTTCGTGAGTCTCTCAAATTTTCGCAACACGATGATGAATCGAAAGAAACATCTTCGGGTTGTGAGGTTAAGCGACTAAGCGTACACGGTGGATGCCCTGGCAGTCAGAGGCGATGAAGGACGTGCTAATCTGCGATAAGCGTCGGTAAGGTGA
>NZ_JBJQJA010000064.1:0-553 GCF_046487665.1 Escherichia sp. WS1152
TTTTCAACACATCGTACATAAAGTATTTTAACTCATTAATTGAACTCACCTCATCAAGGTCTATTTCACGCAATCCCTCATTTATCATTTTTTTTCTAATGGAAAAGAATTTATTTTCTATTTCCGATTTATATCTTACTGTGTCCATCTCTGATTTATTTATTCTTTTTCGAAAGTCTAGAATATCAGATACGCTTTCATTAACAGCTGAAATTTGTGTTTCGATAAATTCTATTTTTCTTCTTTTTGTTTCAATTTGTTGTTTTATATCTTTGTATGAGGTTATTAAAGCAAATAGGTTTTGGCTGCTTAATGTAATTAATAAAGAGCAGGTGAGGAAACTAAAAATAACAACAACAATACTCATGTATAATAATCTATCAAATCTCTTTCCCAGTTCGTACAACCTATCCACTATTCTTCTCACTTTCAAAGGCGATATAGATAGGTTATATCATGCCTTCATCTTTTGAACTAAACAATCTATATCAGATAACAGTTCTCTTCGCAGTTGTGTCCCTACTCTTTGGTGGCCCGTAGGCTCCTGAGCTGG
>NZ_JBJQJA010000065.1:0-506 GCF_046487665.1 Escherichia sp. WS1152
GCGATCGGGTGGATCAGGGTAACAACCATTTTGATGTTGTCGCCCGGCATTACCATCTCTACGCCTTCCGGCAGTTCGATGGTACCAGTCACGTCAGTAGTACGGAAGTAGAACTGCGGACGGTAGCCTTTGAAGAACGGAGTATGACGGCCGCCTTCATCTTTGGACAGAATGTACACTTCAGATTCGAACTTGGTGTGCGGCTTGATGGTGCCCGGCTTAGCCAGTACCTGACCACGTTCGATTTCTTCACGTTTGATACCACGCAGCAGAACACCTACGTTCTCACCAGCACGGCCTTCGTCCAGCAGTTTGCGGAACATTTCAACGCCAGTACAGGTAGACTTCTGAGTCTCTTTGATACCAACGATTTCAACTTCTTCACCAACTTTGATGATACCGCGTTCTACACGACCGGTAACAACGGTACCACGACCGGAGATGGAGAATACGTCTTCGATCGGCAGCAGGAACGGCTTGTCAATCGCACGCTCTGGTTCCGGAAT